>JAESSZ010000539.1 GCA_016763875.1 Nannocystaceae bacterium | reverse complement strand
GGAAATCGGTTAATACAAAATTGATGCTCCAACTTATAATTATAGCAGGAAAAAGATGAGCCAACTTTGCAAATACTCTTTTTTCGATGAGTACATCATCCCATTTGTTTTTGGTCTTGGTGAATATTTTTTTAACACCTTCTCTCAATACTTTTCTTGCAATAAAGTCAACAAAAAATAGAATTACAGATAAAACAATTAACATAATAAGCAAACGGACAAAAGGAGCCATTTCTTGACTAATGCCGTGTTTAATTAACCAGCTTGAAAAATTATTAGTGATGGAAAATATATTGTCTATCATAGTTGACGAAGATAGGTATAAAAAAACTCCAACAATGTTGGAGCTTTAATATATTTAGTGTTTTTTGGGATGTTTTATGAAGCAATTACCTCTTCAGCGGAGAAATGAAAGTTTCCTTCTATTTCAGCATTTTCATCACTATCAGAGCCATGTACTGCATTTGCAGAAATATCTGTAGCGTATTTTTTTCTTATAGTACCTTCTGCAGCTTCTGCTGGATTAGTAGCACCAATTAACGTTCTAAAATCTTCAACAGCATTTTCTTTTTCTAAAATAACTGCTACAATTGGTCCTCCAGACATATAATCAACTAACTCACCATAAAAAGGTCTGTCTTTATGTACTTCGTAAAATTCCGCGGCTTCCGCGGCAGGTCACGACGAACCCACCCTCCCCGGAGCGGGCGTAACCGACGCAGTCACGAACCCACCGAGCGGTACGGACCCGCGCGACGGCCCACCACTGGTCGAGCCCGGCACGTCTATCGCGTCGTTTGTCGTCGAACGACGGCTAGGCGTGGGAGCCATGGGCGTTGTGTTCCTCGCCCGCGATCGTGATCTCGCGCGGCCCGTCGCTATCAAACTCGTTGCTCCCCGCGAGCGCACAACGGACGGGCGCCAGCGTCTACTGCGCGAGGCGAAGGCGGCCGCGGGGATCAACCATCCAAACGTCGTCATCGTGCATCAAGGCGGGGTCTGGAATGACCAGGTGTTCATCGTCATGGAGTATGTCGACGGCGGCACCCTGCGTGAATGGATCAAGTCCTCGCGACCGGCTTGGCCCGATATCCTCGACGCACTCCGGCAAGCGGCCGCCGGACTGGCGGCCGCACACGCCGCGGGTCTTGTGCACCGCGACTTCAAACCCGACAACGTCTTGATTGGCAAGGACGGGCGCGTGCGCGTCTCGGATTTTGGCCTTGTCAGCGTCTCCGGAAGCGTCATGGAAGCGACGATGGGCGAGACTCTGGGCAGTTCCGATGTCGCACTGACTCAAACCGGAGCGCTGCTTGGCACACCCGCCTACATGGCCCCGGAGCAATTCGCGGGCGCCAGTGTCGACGCGCGCGCGGACCAGTTTGCGTTCGGCGTGGCGCTCTTCGAGGCGCTGTACGGCATGCGACCGTTCGAGGGCACGACGCCTGCGAGCCAGCTCTACGCGGTGGCGCAGGGGCAAATTGTCGAGCCGCCACCATCGGAGGTTCCGGTCGCAGTCCACCGCGCGATCGTCAAGGCACTCGCGGCGAATCCGGACGCTCGCCACGCTTCGATGAACGCAATGCTCAGAGAGCTACGATGGGACCCGAAAGCCAAGCGACGCCGCGCGACCACTATCGCAGCATCGGTCGCGGGCGTGGCCCTGGTTGGGGCGATTGGTGGCGGCCTGGCGGTCATCCGTCCCTGGCACAACCCCTCCGCGGGCGACGACGCCCTCGTCGCTGCAATACCCGACTGTGAGGCACAAGGGGCCACGATCGCAGAGACTTGGAACGATACGCGGCGAGCAGAGCTCCGCGAACTTTTCGTGGACGCAGGCCCGCATTCGGAGCAAGCGTTCGCACAACTCGACGTCACGGTCTCTGAGTACACCGCTCGCTGGTCCACGATGCGTGTCGAGGTGTGCACGGCTGCATGGATCGACAAAACGCAAAGCGAGGAAGAGCGCCTGCTGAGAACGTTCTGTCTCAAGGATCGCCGTACGGAGCTCGATGTTTTTCTTGGCGCACTGCGCGATGCGCAAGCGGATGTTCGCGTGGGAGTGGTTGGCGCCCTGACCAGACTGAGACCGCTGGAGCAGTGTGCCGACCTCGGAACACTTCGCAGTTTGCCGACGCGACCGGACGCTGCGACTCAGAAAGCGATCGAGGGTAACCAGCGAGAGCGAGCCCACGCCATGTTCCTCCTGGGCGCGGGAAAGTACGTGGCTGGCCTGGAGGCGGCGATGCGCGCTCTGGCGGGGGCACGCGAGCTTGCCGACCCTTCAACCCTGGCACGCGCGCTGGTCTTGTCAGCGAACGCGAACCTGGAACTCGCCCGAGCGGGACCGGCCGAGCGGCTCGCTAACGAAGCGGTCGAAGTGGCCGCCCCGCTACGCGAACATAATGTCGAAGCCGACGCGGTCCTCGTACTTTTTGCAGCGAGTTACGGACTCGGCAAGTACGCGGAGGCCAAGGCGATGCTCGGTTCAGTGCAAGCGGCCGTCGCTCGTGCAGGGCGCCCCGAACGGAAGGCCCTGGTCCTGTTCCACGAAGCGAATCTTGCCTACTTTCTCGGCGATTCGGCGGCGGCAATCGAAAAGTCGACCGCAGGGATCACGATGTACGCCGAGGGCGGTCTGCGTTCGGAACTTAGGCTCGCGCGCCTGCACATCGTTAGAGCTGGGGCGCAGGCTTCCGCAAAGAGCTACGCGGCGGCGGCCAAGGACTACACAACGGCGCGCTCGCTGCTGGCGATGTCGGTTGGTGAACACAACAGCGATCTGGGCGCGATCGCACTGGGTACGGCGGCCGTGTTCTATCTGCAGGGAGAACAGTCGCGCGCGTTGCCTGGCTACGAAAAGGCGGCGGCGCTGTACCTCTCAGTTGATCAATGGCACCCAAACGCGATGGTTTCGTTGCAGAGCATCGGCGGGATCCATTTCACCACCGGAAACACGGAAGAGGAGCTCAAGGCGCTCGTACAAGCGCTGAAAATCGGAACACATGTCTACGGTGAGGCGGGTCCGATGCTGTACAACATCACACAACGGCTGGGCCGCATCGCGTGGAAGCAGGGTCGGTGGGAGGCTGCAGGTCGGCACTATGCGAGGGGCAACCACATTGCCACCAGCGACACGTGGCCGGATCGGTTCGGGGCTGTCACGTACGACTTTCAGCAAGCCGAGCTCGCGCAATCGCAGGGCAAGTTCGCGGAGTCGTTGCCGCACATCAAACTGGGTTTGAAGCGGAGTATCGAGATCGGGGGACGCAACGGCGCGGCGGCCCGGATCGCGGAGGTATTCCTGGGCGACACCTATGCCCATCTAGGTAGGTGCGATGAAGCCAAGAGGCACATTGCGGTGGCAGAGTCGATCGCCGCCCAGAATCGATGGGGCAACGACCTCAACACGGTGCAAGGGCTTGTCGTACGCACGCGGTGCCTGTTGATCGACGACGATATCGCCGCAGCGTCCGCGAAGATCAATGCTGCCCGAACGCTGGTCGCGACCTTGCAGCAACCGGGCGCGATGCGTCCCTACACAGACAGCGTCTACGCGGACGTGCTGTGGGCGCTTGGCCGTGACGCGGAGGCAAACATGGCTGCGAACGCGGCGATCGAGGCGTTTGCTGCCTTAGGGCTTGGCTACAAGATCTACGCCGACAACGTGCGTGCAGCGATCGCTACGCATGCCTCCGGGCCCGAGGGCAACCCCAGGGACCCGGAGGACGATGCGGCACTACCCTAGCGACGACGCCGACTGAGGGCACCGAGGCCAAGCAGCATCAAGCCGCCAAGCCAGCCATTGCCGTCAGTGTCGGTGCGACAGGAACAACCGCTGTCGTCATCGTCGTCCGCGCCTCCGCTAGCGCTATCGGTATCACCCGTGCCTGGGCCGCCGGATTCCTCACCCGCCCCGGTATCAGTTTGACCGGCTTCACCACCCCCACCTTCGGCGGTTCCACCTGTGTCGTCCTGACCGCCTGAGCCAGCGGTACCGGATCCGACATCACCACCCGTGTCACCTTCCGTTTCGGCGGCGGTGTCGCCCGCAGTACCCCCCGCTGTGCCGTCGGTACCTGCGGTATCACCCGCCGTACCGCCGGTCCCCCCGGTCTCGCCCGTGGAATCGCCGGTACCGGTTTCTTCGGCACCAGTGCTGGTCCCGCCTCCGCCCGCGAACGCCATGGAGGGTAAACAAAGGGTCACAAGGCCAAGTGCGGCCACAACTACTCGACGCTTGGCGCCAATGTACGAATTCTGCATATGCATGTCCTATCGAAAAGAGAGATATGCTCATGTCCACTGCAACCGGCGTGCGGCCAAGGTTCGAACCTGAGGACAATCGCCTGGTTTCGCGGACTTGCGTGTCGCTGTGGTGTACGGCGACTGCGACGCGCGTGTCGTGATCCGAAGATCGGCCCGGACAACCACGTCGGGGGAGTGCGAGCATGACAAGTGGGCATGCTGACCACGTCCGCGCGCTCGTTGGTTCCGCCTGCGCACGCTAGAGGCCGGCACCGAACTCGACGACCAAGACGCACTGGTCGACGAGCAGACGCTCGAGTGCATTCGCGAATCCGCGCTTAGCATCACATTCCCCAGCGAGGCCGCGGGGCGCAACCGAGTGCGACTGTCCCTGCGAGGCTGAACAGTAGCGCTCAAGCGTTGGGAGTACGCCGTGCTCTCCGGGCTGGTCGTCACCGCGCGCGGCGGTCGCGACGCCGCACGCGACCCCTTGGCCCCGATCAGTTCACCCACGGAACCCATGGCGCCGTGGGGTAACCTACTCGCTGTCATGTCCGTGCCTTGCAACCTGCTTCTCGCCCGCCGGTCCCTCGCACTTGGTGTCGCGGTCCTGCTGGCCAGCTGCGGGAGCGACCGTGAAGACGATCCAGAGTCGCTGACGAGCGTGAGCTTGGGAGGTGTTGCGAGCGACGATGGCGACGTCAACGCAGATAGTGACGACGACGACGACGTGGACAAGCTCGACGTCGAGAACGGCGACGGCACGGGCAACGGCGGCGACGGAACCCCCGTCGGCGGCTGCGGGCAGGCGTCGGAAAGCCAGAGCAATCAGGGCTGCGAGTTTTGGGCCGTGGATCTGCCCAACGCTTGGGCCGGCATCAACGGTAGCCCGGCTCCCGAGGTGCAGCAGTTCGCGGTCATCGTCGCAAACACGGCGTCGGACCTGCCAGCAAACGTGCAGGTGTTCCTTGGCGACGGCGACACCGCGGTCGACATGGCGACGGTCGCGATCGGCGAGATTCACGAGTTCCGCCTGGCAGAGCAGAGTCAAGCCGCACGCGCGAACACCTACAACGGAGCCGCGTATCGCATCGAAAGCGACGTACCGATCACCGCGTACCAGTTCAACCCGTTAGACAATACGGTCGAAGTGTTCTCGAACGACGCCTCGCTGTTGTTCCCAACGCACGTTCTGGGCACCGACTACACGGCGATCACTGGCGATGCACTGCTGCTGACCACAGACATGGATCCGAACGGGGCCAACTCGGGTGCGTTCGTCTCCATCGTCGCCACCGAAGACAATACAACGGTCGATCTGTTCGCGACCTGGGCGTTGTACCCCGGGCAGTCCGAGGGGGTCGTCCTCAATCGCGGAGAAGTGTTCACAGCCGTATCCGAGGGAGCAGCAACCGGCATGGCGGGCGATGGCAACCTTTCGGGCAGCCGTGTGGTCGCAGACAAACCGGTCGCCGTATTTTCCGGCAACGTCGCGACCATCGAGCCCAACCCCGGCCAGTGCTGCGCCGATCACCTTGAGCAACAAATGCTGCCCTTGGTGGCCTGGGGGGACAGCTACCTCGCGGCGCCGCCTCCCTCTCCGGTGACCCCGGGCTCGACCGCCCCCGCCGGGTATCGGATCACGGGCTCGTTCGACGGCACGTCGCTGACCTACTCACCTTCGACCCCCGCTGGCGCACCGACAATGATCAACGCGGGGCAGACAGTCCGTTTCCAAACGCCCCAAGCGTTCGCGATAACCAGCGGCGACCCGGACAAGCCCTTTGCCGTGACCCAGTTCCTGCTCAGCTCGCAGGTGATTAGCCCGCTCGCAACGGCGGGCGATCCAGCGATGATCTCGCTTCCCGCCGCCGCGCAGTACCAGCAGAACTACATCTTCTTGGTGCCCGGCGGATACGCGACGAACTACGTGACGGTGGTCCGCACGGGGGGGACGGACGTTTTCCGGGATGGCGTCTCCGTGAGCGCGGCGGCCTGGCAGACGCTCGGGAACCTATCGGGCACCGACTATGAATTCGTGCACCTGTCGGTTCCCACCGGGTCGCACATGATCGAGTCGGACGAACCGTGTGGGATCATCTCCGTGGGATACGACCGCGACGTCAGCTACGGCTACCCCGGGGGCAGTGGGCTCAAGGTGATCTCGACCCCGCCGCCGCCCCCTGTTGGGTAGAGACTGCCAGCCCTCACTACCAGTTCGGGATCGGGATCTTGCCTCCGATAGGCTTCTTCTTTGGGTTGAGATTTTTGTCGGTCTTCAGCGTAGGGAAGGTCTTGGCGGGCTTGGGCGCGTCAATCTTGGCGTTGATCGTTGTGATCGCCGTGACCGCCTCCGGCACGTCGAGCGAGCCTTGGAGCCAGGTGTCGTAGGGCACGACCTCGAGGTTCGGACGGCCCCAGCCCATGCTGACCACGAAGTTGCGCCGATCTGCCTTGTCGGACCATTTGTTATTGTCTCGTTCCCAGACGCGATATTCGGTGCGGTCACGGCCCACCGCCAGTGGGTAGTGCGACAGGTGTCCAATCCCAATGATGACCGGTTGCTTGCGCTTGATGACAGCGTACGCCTTGGTCTTTCCTTCGTGCGTCATGATCCCCGCGCCGTCGTAGTCGGAGATCATCTTTGCGTTGACACCACGACGGTCAAGGTAGATGTGCGCCTTGCCCATCTCAACCGGTGTAGTCCATTTCTGGCCTGAAGCGCTGCACCCGGCGAGGGCCCAGTCGTTCATCACCTGGGAGATCTCCCAAACCATGGCCGCAGCGCCCAGATGAGGGGCCGTCCCCGCCGATCAGGAAAGGCGGTTCTCGTGTCCCGGCCAAAACCACTCCGGAGCGGTGGCGTCGGGACCACTTGCCCGGCCGTCGCGGTTGTACAGCCGTTTGTGCGTCACCCACTTGGCATCGCCGAGGGCGGCCTCGTAGTCATGAAAACCGAACAACATGCCCCAGGCCGTGCCACCACACCCGCTTGCGCATCCTGATGTGCTCGGTGCTTGATTGCCACGGAGTTGGTCGTATTTGCGGACTTTCTTGGCGACGTCGCCGACGTTGTCGCCCGCCCAGCGCTCGAAGATCCGGCGGGGTTGGCAGTAGTCGACCGTGAACTTGGAGTCCTGCGATCTCGTTGCCCGGGCGTTCACCTCACCCGTCCAACTGAAGTCGACGAAGTGGCGCCCGTCGGCAGTCTGCAGTCCGTAGAACTTGGAGTCGCCGCGACTGGCGTACAAAGTGAATCGTTCGTGCGAGCCTTTCGCACTCGCGTCGGCACGTACGTCGCCACCGCCGCCACCCGCGGCTCGCTCATAGAGGTTGTTCGACGCACGAAAGGCAACCTCACCTCGGCCCGAATATTCGATGCGAACCAACGCGTCGTCGGTTCGCCATGGTCCCGTGGTCTTCAGCTCGTTGCCGACCAAGCGGACGGCCGAACCGTACCGTGTCATCAGCACGGCCTTGCTGCATCCGATCCGACGGGCGGTCAGCGGACGAACACGGACCCTCACAGTCCCCGCGGTGGCACTCGGCGCGGCCAAGGTGCCGAGTTCACGCGTGGCCATTCGATCGGTGACGTTGAGCCGCAGCGTCTCACTCGTGCCGTCCGCATACTCGACGTCGATGTCGACGGGCGCCACGTCCCTCACGGGCGCGGTGTCGACAAAGACCCGCAACGCCATGTCACCTTCGACGATGCGCTCGGCCAGCTCCGTGCGGACCGCCGCACGGCCACTACCTCGGACGGTGTAGCTCGCGACGCCACGACCAGCCAGCAGTGGCAGCTCGCGGAACTCGCCGTTTTGCAGGGTCTCTCCATTGTTCGCCAAAGTGCGCTCGACCTCCCAATCGTCGCTTGCGTTGCGGCGATCGAGTTCGTGAAGGTCGGCGTAGTTGGCCGCATATTGCTCCTTGAGTTCGCGCCACGAGCCCCAGGCGTCAAACCGGATTCCCGCGCCGACTTTGGCGGGCTGCTGCTGGGCACCATGTTCTGGATCCCAACGGTAGGTTCCAGCGCGCAAACGCTGTGGAAGGTCCAGCCAACTACGGTCGTACCCGGAGACCTTGCCGGGTAGATAGCCCTCCGTGGCCACCAGATCGCCCGCCATATCTTCGGCCACATACGCGTCGTAGCTCAGACGATAAAATCGATGCGCGACGTCATGGTCGCCCGTTGCCAGGCGCAACCGTTCGCTGGGGGCGAGCCCCTCGTAGGCCAAGTGCACCAGCGGGTGATCGTGCTCGCCAGTGGACAGCACCATGAACCCAAGCGGTGCCCCGTCGGCATCTTCGACTGTGACCTCGACGTAAGCGGGGTCAGACTCGCCAGGCCGGAACATTGGCACCACGTCCGCGCGAAGCCGCGCTTGTACCCATGGACTGTCGTCGCGGTCTCTTCGTTCTTCCAGGAGATCCGCGGCACGGCGATGCAGCGCAGCGGGCAAGTCCGCGAGCGTTCGCACCGCGACTCGCGGGGACGCATCCTCGGATGCTTCTGCCGCCGCCACCGTTACGGCCCCAACGGTGGTCGTGCCGCTCAGAACGACGAACGGGGCGAGTAGGGCAAGGGATCGAAGCGTTATGGGCATAGCGACTCTGGTCGTACCCCAGCGTCGAGACATGTTCCCGCTTAGTCTGGGTTGAACACAAATGGGTACGTCACCACCGTCGACTCGCCTTCCGACCGTGGGAACTGCCACCGCTTGACTGCCCCCGCGATGCATTCGACCACCTCGGCATTGTCGAACGTTGTACTGGCTATCGAGGCATCTTCCACCGTGCCGCTGGAGGCGATCGTGAACTGAACGCTGACCCGTCCCTGGAGCTCGGGTTGTGTCGAGAGTCCCTCGTTGTAGCAGTAGCGCACCTCCGCGATATGGGCGCGCACGATCCGGCGAATGACGTGCTTGTCGAGCACACCGGTGACGGATGCAGCCGGACGGGGTCGCGACGACCGGCGCTCGGCGACGGGTGCGGGCTCGGGCTCGGCAGCTGATTCGGGCGCGTCAACGATGACCCGCTCGACCTCGAGTTGGACCGCGTGCGACGACGGGCAAACCGTCTCGGGCTCCACAACCGGCTGCGGCGCAGCGTAAGAGACCACCGAGAGCGAGATCACCGTGGCGGAAACGGTGGCCATCGTCGTCGCAACGATGAACATCGCCGTGGGGGCGGCCAGCGATCGGAGGAGTGAACTGGACATGCGTTGCTTCACAGCAATGCTGATAGCCGTAGGCATCCGAAGTTCCACCTCCGGATTTCTTCACTGGCGAGCCCGTGAAATCATGGAGTTAATGGCGGCAAGAAAATCCGCGCGAAACCACCGCATGGGCGCTGGGTACCCCGAGCTTGCCCATAGAGAAGCCAGCGCGCACGACCTCGTCCCGTACGTCTCTACGGGGCAGGTGACCCAAGTAGACAGCTAGTCCCAGTGACACGGCCCTGCTATCGATCGTGTGATGCGAGCCCGCGACGACATCATCCAAAGCAGTGAGACGGTGCGCCGATCGGCCTTCATCCTCGCCCTCGCTATCGCCCTCACCCCGATGGGCTGCGACGGCGAGCGCGGCGAGGTGACGACCGCGGCAACAGGCGAGGTTGAGGGCACCTCGACGGGCGCGGTTGAGGCCATCGAGGAGCACGGCTTGCGGCTCGAGGTCGTGTCGAGTCTTGAGACTGGTGCCGTCGGCGAGGTCCTCGCGAGCGCCGACAAACGCCTCGTGATCCTCGAGGTTCAGCTCGCCAACCTGGAGCGAGAGCGGCCGGTGTCGGTCGCCTACCCGTTCTTCACCTTGCGAAGTGAAGGCGGCGTGGAGTTCCTCGGCTCTGACCAGACCGAGTTCCTCGACAGTGGGTGTGACGCGACCGCCCTTGTTGCGGCCGGGGGGTCGTACGACTGTGCGTTGGCATTCGAGATCCCGCTCGCGCATGCCGCCGCCGCGCTCGTCTACCGCCCGGACCCTCACATCGAGCTCGTAGTGCCGTTCGAATCCGAGCCATGCACCCCCTGCGGCGAGGCGTGCGTCGATATCTCGCGGGATCCCGCACACTGCGGCGGCTGTCGGCAGGCGGTCGGGCCGACCAAGACCTGCATCGGTGGTGTGGGTGTGTGCGTGGACGAGCTGACACGATGCGGCTCGAGTTGCGTCGATCTCGATACCAACCCGGCTTTCTGCGGGTCGTGCGATGTGAACCTGCCCGGAAATCAACTGTGCGAGAACGGAGCGCCCGCCTGCCCCAGCGACGCTCCGACGTTATGTGGCAGCAGCTGCACCTACCTTGAGACGGATCCGGATAACTGCGGCGAGTGCGGCAACAAGGTCCCCACCTGCAAGAACGGGAGGCCGTGGTGTGGCAACGACACGACGTGGTGCCCCGAGTTCAGCTATTGTCGAAACCTCCGCAACGATCCGATGCATTGTGGTGAGTGCGGCAACGCCTGCTCTGCGGACGCCATCTGCGGCAACGCCACTTGTAGTTGAAACGCCATGACTCTTCAGACTAGCTGCCACCAATTCGAGCTTACGACCTGCAACACGACCACTTCCTGTACGTCGTTGGGCTTGATGCTCGCTCGTCGCGTTGTTGGAGCCGTTGCCGTCGCGTGCCTGCTCACGGGCTGCCAGTCGGCCTCTCCCGACGATTTCGGCTTTGTGCCTATGGATACGGGCAGCGGCGCGGGCCCAGGATCGGGCGGAGACGACGATGGCGAGGACTCCGATGGCACGGGTGCCCGCGATGCCACGGGCGGCACGGGCGACGACACGGCGGGCGACGGGCTCACCGACGATGGTGATGAGAGCGGCGACGGCGGCAACGGCGTCGAGCCGGAAGCCGCGCACGCCCGAGGGACGATCGTCATTGGGGAGTCACACACAGTCGGAGGTTCAATCTCGACCCCGTCCGTGTTGGCGAGCTTTGTGCCCGATTACACGCCTGCGCAGAAATGCGGACAGATGGCCGGCGGCTGTCTGGTGGAGGTACCAGCCAGCTGCGTCGCCGTGTGCGGCGTGGGCGAAGCCTGCGGGTACTCCTCTTTGTGCCAACCCGAGTGCCAACCCGTCTGCAGCCTTCCCTGCGGCGTCGGAGAAGTCTGTTTCTTCCCCGCTGTGGATTCGGCTCCAGCATGCAAGCCGGTCGACACTTTCGACGCCGGACCGCTGACTCTCACGGGCACGACCGTGCCAGTGACGCTCTTCCCTCCCTACGCCTACGCTGGCGTCCCGTCGGGCTCACTCTTCTTACCAGGCGCAACCATCACGGCCGATGCCTCAGGCAGTGTCGAAGCCGGGTTTGACCCCTTCAGCGAGAGTTTTCAGGCCACGAACTACATGACGACCGGCTTGCTGGCGGTCGACCCTACGGTGGCCTACGGAACGGAGAACGTACCCGTCACTTGGCAACCGGGCGATGACGATGCGCGCGTCCTGGCCACCGTCACCGGCACCCTGGGCGCCAGCGGGTTGCTGACATGCGTGGCCGTGGACTCGACCGGCACGTTCGACCTCCTGCGCTCGGCGATCAACGCCGCACTCGACGGCGAGGTGCTGCAGAGCCTGACGATTACGATCGAACGCCGCCGCACCACGTACATTGCCGGCCTACAAACCCACGGAGAACTCACCGAGGGTGTGATTCAACCCGACGCGTACCTGGAGCTCGTCACGTCATCCAGCGAGTCGGCCGCGATCCAAAACTGCGGCACGCTGTCATGGTGCTCGGGCACCTGCGTGGACACGACGACGAACGTCACCCACTGCGGCGGCTGCAACATGCCCTGCTCTGGCATCCAGACCTGCTCGCTTAGCGTTTGTACCTGAGCGCGGGGAGAGAGGGTCGCGGGGGCCGGCTATGCGTCGGCCACCACGAGCCAGTCTGTCTCCGTCAACCTGGACCACGCGGCGCGGATGTGCCCGTCTTTCATCGTCGATCGCTTGCGTTCGCTCCACGCTTGGACGCCCTTGGTGACGGCTGTAAGATCGCGATAATCGCCACCCCCACCACTCGCCATGACCCAGTGCACGGTGGCGAGCAGCTCCATGCCGAACGGAGTCTCGAAGCCCTCAATTAGGCCCGCAACCCGCTCCAGACGAGCCACCGAATCGTGTTGATTCGCGAGGAACTCGTTTGCAGCCTCAAGTGCACCCGGCATCACCTCAAGTGGCGTCTCCGGCGCGTTGTGCCCGTCGCCAACGCCACGAGTGTAGTGCCCCTCCATGTTGCGCAGAGCCTTTCGCAGGTTGTCCGCATACGGACCATAGTGATGGGCTCGAAAATCTAGTCGAAGTGGTTCCCCACTCTGCTGAAGGAAGTAGGCCAGCTTCTGCACTTCGAGGAGCGACAGGCGATAGTCGTACCCGGTCTCTATGTACTTCCCCATTAGAGCCACGACCGCGGCGCGTCCAGCGGTCATTCCCGGCGTCTTGCGGCGATCGATAATAGCGTCGGCAGTCGGTGCACCCTTGGGTGCGTACAGCAGCACGCGTACATCAGACAGCCCAGAAAACGCCGCCTCGATGAGCGGCCGGACGTTTTTCCAGTCTAGGCCACCATACCCACAGCCTAGCGGTGGGATGGCAATCGACTGGATCTTGAGGGCGCGAACCTGTTTGACCAAGTCAACCAAGCCATCTCGAACGTACTCAAGCTTCGACGGGTTCCGCCAGTGCTTCTTGGTCGGGAAATTGATGATGAAACGAGGCGCCACAAGCCGGTGGACAACATGCACTCTGCCGGGCACCACCTCGCCGGACTTGCACGCGCGAGAGTAGGACTGAAACACCTCAGGGAACGCCTTCTTGAACTGCAAGGCGATGCCCTTGCCCATCACCCCTTGCGTGTTGACCGTGTTGATGAGCGCGTCGACCTCAGCGAGCAGCAGATTTCCCGTTCCCTGTTCGATCGTCATGCAGCCCCGCTAGTAATACCATCCGGATCTGACGCGCACCGGTGGCTGGTGGCCACCCGCAGCGATCGCCGCTTCAACCTTGATTTGCGTGGAGCTGCGCATCACGCCAATGCCCTCGACTGCGGTCCACGGGAAGAAGTTGTGCACCAGGAACTCAGCCTGGCGCTCCTCTTTCACGTCTTGCCAGTACTTCACGCCCATGGTCTCCCACAACACTTCGCCGAGTTGGGCAAGGTCATCGAAGTGAAGCGCGTGCGCCAGCTCGGCGTGGCGATCGGTGAACGCCCACGGCCGGCTCAACCCCACCGCTGTAGAGACCCGGCTGACCAAATGAACGACATCCGATTGCCCGCCGCCGTAGTCGTCGTGGCCGCGATCGACCGCGTAGAGCATGACCGACCGCGGACAAAAGTTAAACGGCACGTAGTCCCCGAGCATCCCACCCGCGAGAGTCAGGACAGGACGACTTAGCCTGCGCCGCTTGATATGCCGATGGCCGATATTGGTCGAGCTGAAACCCCGCGCGACCCGCTCAGCGTCTGACCAAAGACCGCCTTGGGCCACAATGCCGGCCAGGTTGTCCACATGCGTGATGTGGAAGATCGGAGGATCCGGGGGCACGCCGAGAGCAGTAGATCACCAGAGCCTGCACGGTGTCCAGATAATGCGCGGAGGGAGGGTCGCGGGGGCCACCAAACCCCGCGACGTCCGCCAGCCCCTAGTACCCAGACTCAAACGCCTCGAAGCGCTCCTCAAGTGCGCGCTGAACTTCCGCCCGCGGGCTGTCGGCCAGGAACGTTTCGCACTCGGCCGATGGCGGTTGCGTCACTAGCGTGTCTCCCTCTGCAGGTGCGCAGGCCTCGACCACGACGCGTCGGCCGTAGTCGGACCAGAGGCTTTCGCCCTGCAAGAAGCTGTACTCAATGCTCGCGCGCACCATTGTTTTTAGCTCGTAATAGTCCAAGCCTTGGGCTCCGACTGCGCGCGCGAACTCTTGCGCCATGCTTGACCGTGCGACGCCCTGGTCGTCGGTGGCGAGTGCGACCGGGACACCGGCCGCGATGTAGTCGTGCACCGGGTGCTCGGCGCCGGAGACTTCGAGAATGATGTCGTTGCTCGCGAAGCAAACCTCCACCAGCACGCCGTCGTCACGAAGCATGTCCAACAGCTCTTGCGGGTTGTTCTCGAACATCACGTCCACGCCGTGGCCGATGCGACGTGCGCCCGCGATCTC
Source organism: Nannocystaceae bacterium (assembly GCA_016763875.1). Classification (GTDB taxonomy): domain Bacteria; phylum Myxococcota_A; class Polyangia; order Nannocystales; family Nannocystaceae; genus JAESSZ01. The sequence continues at coordinate 10,223 of JAESSZ010000539.1, read as the reverse complement.
GACCGCTTTGCGAATATGCTGCGTTTCGTCGAGCTGGTATCCGTTGGGAATCGACTCTGCGGTGATCTCCCCCGCGTGCAGCGACAAACGCAACGGACTGACACCGTCGTAGTACTCGCCCAGATACGACAGCATCGCCATGAGCCGATCGTAGTTGGCCATCGCGGACGAGCCGTCCTCGGGACCGACCAAGTTCAAACCAACGATCCGCGGCTCGACCATCGCGGCCTCGTACGCCGCGACCATCTGGCCGAAGATGCCCGAGTCCGAACCGGAGCGTGAGATGTACGCCTGGTAGCGCGTCACCACGTCGCAGCCCGTCTTGGGCTGGTCGGTGTCGCAGTCCAACTCCGAGTCGGCGATCGCCTCGTTGTCGTCGGCGTCGTCGGTCAGCCTTGAACGGGCCGCGGGGAATCCGTCGGCGGCAAGCAATGCAGCGTGCAATGTGGGGTAGTCCTCGCTTGCCACCGCGCCGCCGCCCAAGTCTTGCCACGTGTCTTCGCCGAGACTTCGCGCGGTCGAGTTCGAGGTGAGCATGGGCTCGATGTACTGGAGATTCTCGATTGCGGCGCGACGACGTACGTCGGCCAGCATGCGTCCGTGTCGGGTGCCCGACAGCGCACCGAACTTGCCGAACGTCGAGAAGAAGTGGTCCGCCCCACTCTCGCCGCCCGACGGCACGAACTCAAACATGGACCAGGACCGCACGACGTCGAGATACAGATCCCGGCGGCCCGACGGCACAGGCGTGTCGTTGCCATCGCCACACGAGGTGGACAACGCGAGGTTTCCGTCGTTGATACAGAAGTAGTCTTCTTCTGCGGCCCAGGCGAGATACGTCTCTGCGTACACCGCACCCGAAAGGTGGTGATGCAGATCGCCGCCCAGCGGCATTGCGATTAGGAAGTCGAGACGCGGACCGGAGTCGTCGCGCACGGCCTCGAGAGCGGCAGCCGTCGCGTCCTCGGCCTCCTCGGCGCATTCTTGCGGCGACAACTCGCAGGGCTCACTCCCAGTGCTGGTCGAGTCCGTACCCGTGTCGTCGTCGGATGTCGTGTCGGGAACCGAGTCGGTGGTGCTGGCGCCGGTCGAGTCGACGCCGTCCGCAGAGCCGTCGTCGCCGTCGTCGCCAGGCATCGTGTTGCCCGTGCTACCGCCTGTGTCCCCGTCGTCGTCCGCGTCCCCGTCTTGGCATCCGCCCAGCCACACGGCCATCGCAAGCGCAGAGATTTTAAGCGGAAGGCATGTCATCCGCGGGACCCTAGCAGCAATCGTCTACCCGTCGTTCTTTGCGGGTTTCACCGCACGGAGTCCTGGCGTGAAGCGATTGGCGACCCACTGCGCCAAAGCGCCAAAGTAGCGCGTGAGGCGGTACGAGCGGGGGTAGAACAGCCGCGCTTGGCGGCGGTCCACGCAACTCTCAATGGCCCTCGCAATCCCTTCGACCGACCCCGTCGGGGCGTTGCGGGCGCCCCATGAGTCTTCGAGTTGGTCCACCGCCGCCCGCTCCATCGGCGTACTCACCGGACCCGGATACACGGTTAGGACATGCACGCCCGTGCCCAAAAGCTCCGCGCTGAGAACCTCTGAGTAGGCCGCCAGCCCCGCCTTGGACGCGCAGTAGTGCGCCATCGCGGGCGGGAAAATCACGCCCGCCACACTCGAGATGTTGACCACCGCGCCGCGACCACGCTCAAGCATGGACGGCAGCACGCGCCGCGTCAGGCGAATGGGCCCCAGCAGGTTGAGCCTTAGCAGCGTCTCGGCACGCTCGTCGCTCACGCCCTGCGCCGCCTCGACATACTGCATGCCAGCGTTGTTGATGAGGAGATCGATAGGCCCGTGCTTAGACACGGCTTCATCGATCCAGTCGCATGCGGTGTCCAGAACGCTGAGGTCGGCGCTGCACACGAGAGTCTCGGCCGCGAGGCTCTCCGCCAAGTCGCGAAGCCGGTCGCCCCGCCGAGCGACAAGCGTCAGTTTGTTGTCCGCCCCGCCGTATTGACGCGCGAGTCCCTCGCCGATCCCACTGCTTGCTCCCGTGATTGCAATGTGCATCTAGGCACGGTCTGGCACACCACCAGGGGCGCGTCTAGCAGCCCATTATGGGGCGACGTCGCCGGCTCCCGTCGCGAGAAAATCTGAGACCCAATCCCGCATCGAAACGCCACCCGAGGTGGTCGTATAGAACAACGGCGTCGTCGTCCACGTATGCGTTTCGCCGTCGATGATGTAGCTCGACACACGGCCCGCGAGGACCTCCGTCTGCAGATCGTCGAGCGCTTCGGTGAGGCGTTCGGCACCCAAGTCAGGAAGGCCAGCCGACGCCGCGCAGTCGTCGTTTCCAAAGCCGAAGAAAATGCGAACGATCTGGTCGCGATTGGCACCAATCACCCCAAAACGCGTGTCGGGGTACGTATCGGTGAGCCAAACGAAGAGTTGAGCCAAACCGCCACCGTCGGCTTTTGTGCACGCCTCGCACGCGGGCAGCGACTCGGCAAGACCCCACGCAGTACGCATCTGTTGCTGCAAACACGGCCGCAGATACTCATCACGAAAGATGAGGCCAGAGTCGTCGAGCAGCACGGTTGGCGTATTGGGCCAGCCCTCGGCGATCTTGGGAAAGTTGGTCAGCGCACCAAGGCCACCCGCACTCGTGCCGATGACCGCGAGCTGCTCTGGGTTCGGAAACGTGGGACCGATTCTATCGAGCGCCGCCAGTACATTGTCGCGGCCGACAAAATCCCAGGGGGTGGGCACACCATCGAGTTGTGCGCCCGAAACGGTTCCCGAATGAATGTCCCCTGTGCAGTACGGAAAATAGATGACGTTGTAGTCGTTGAGCGGATTCTCCTCGCGCCCGAACTCAAGGATGCCTTCGGGGTTGTCCGCGATGGCGTCTGTCCCCGTGAGCATGAGCGAGGCAGAAATCGCGCAGCTCGTCGCGTTGAAGCACGCGCCGCCGCCCTTGAAGTACAACGCGAGCTTGGTCGAGCCTTCCACCGCGCGGACACCAACGCCGCTGGGACGCCCGTCGGCACATCGCATGCCATCGATGTCGATCCAGTGCCACTCGCCGTCCGTGACCAGTGGAAGCGGCTCGCCGTCGTATGGACTCTCGGGCGTGCCTCCGGTACCCGTTTCATCGGCCGTACCAGTGCCAGAATCGCTCGCACCCGCACTTGCGCCCTCGCCTCCGGAAGAGCTCGCGCCGTCGTCGGTAGCCGGTGGTGGCACATCGTCGCCACACCCGCCCAAGATCATCGAAGACAAAACAATCGTTAGGATCTGCCTTCGCACCATCGCGCGGCCAGTGTACTGGGCCTGCGTGCGAGGCGGGGGTTAGTGCACGCACACCGCCGCGCGAGACCGCGAGGTATGACAAACCTGTCACATGGTCCGGTGATGGCGCCAAGAACCTTGCTGGGCCACGCACTTGGCCGTACGCTTGTCGTGGTTCGCTGCTAGGCGAGCCATGCTGGCGGTTGGGTAGAGGCTAAAGATGGAAAACTTGCTGAAACGCATGTGGCGCGTGTCGCTGGTCGGCGCGATCTCGTCGGTTGGTTGTGCCTCACCCCAAGCGACCGAAACGCCAGACCGATGTGGGCAGGGCGCGTCCATCGATACGACCAGCGACGTTTGTTTCTGCGATCCGGGATTTCACGGCGACCCGGAGTTCGGTTGCGTCGAGCACGATGACCTTTGCGCTGAGGCCGAAGTCCGTCAGCAACACACGGTTTGCGCGCACACGGTCGACGACGCCGCACAGTGGACACGACTCTCGATCGGCGGCGGTCCCGGGATCGCGGGTGTGCGTCGCCTCGGTAAGTACCTCGTGCCCGCCAGCCCCGACTCGCGCCTCCCGACGGTGTTCTCAGACGCCAACTCCTACCGGCTGCACTACTGTCTGATGTCTTCCGGCTTCGCGCCGCTGTTTCCGGGCCTGACGACCGCCGATCACGCTCGCCTCATTCTCACCAAAGCCGGGCGAGAGTTCTACGCGGGCGCCGTGTACGAGCTGCAACGTGAAGAGCCGCCCTTGTTTGGATTCGCGATCGAGACCGCCCCACGCGCGGAGGAGATGTTGTCGACGGCAGAGGTGTACAGCGTGTATCGACATCTCGCCGACCGCTTCGAGCCGGGTGAGCTCGGCTACCTTCCGCGCGGCACCATGCAACAGGCTGTGGCCGCGTCATGGCCCAAGGCGCCCTTCACTGTCCTGAGCATCGACGACACTGACGTCGCGTTCGAGGCCTATACGCCTGGCATCGCCTACGGTCGGGTTCGCGCCAACCCGTCGGGAGAGAGCGGCGACTTCAGCTGGCAGGACATCGTTGTCTTCGACGACGTCCCCGTCGCCTGGGAGGGCGTGATGGCGGCAGCGGTCACGGGACAACGTCAGGACATCCTGAGCCACCTCAATGTGCTCTCGGCTCAACGCGGAACGCCCAACATCTTCGTCGACGATGCCCTCGCGGTGTTCGAGCAGTTCGAGGGTGAACTCGTGCGAATCGAGGCAGCGCCCAACAACTACAAACTCCGACTTGCGACCCAGCAAGAGGCCGATGACTTTTGGCGAGAGCAACGCCCAAGCGCGACGGTCGAGAACCCCGCGGAGTTCGGCTACCTCGAACTCGACGCGTTTGCCTCGATCCCAACTGCGACGTTGGAAGAGCGTCGCGCGGCGCGGTCACGCTTCGGAGCAAAAACCGTCGGGCTGGCAACGCTCTCGCAGCTGATCGACCCCAACTACCAAACCCCAGGGTTCGGGGTGCCGTTCCACTATTACGAGGCGTTTATGGCGGACAACGTGTGGACCGCGGACGTCGCTGGCGGGCCACAAACCCTCAGCTACGCGGAGACTGTCACCGCGTGGCTAGCAGAGGAGGAGTTCCGGTCCAACGCCGCACTGCGCAAAGAACGGCTTTCGAGTTTGCGGGATGAGATGCGAGCGCGAGGGGTCGTGTCGCCCGAGCTCGTCGATGCGATGCGCGCCACCATCGTCGCGGAGTTCGGCGCCGAGACAGTCATGGTTCGCGTGCGTTCGTCCTCCAACGCCGAGGACACGCCTACCTTCAACGGGGCCGGCTTGTACGACTCCACCAGCGCTTGTGCGGCCGATGTACTCGCAAACGCGAACGCCGAGACCTCGGTCTGTGACGCCAACAAGTCACCACGAACGCTTGAGCGCGCGCTCGCCAAAGTTTGGGCCAGTCTGTGGAACTACGGGGCGTTCGAAGAGCGCGACTACTTCCAGCTCGACCACGCATCAATCGCGATGGGCGCGACTGTGTCGTTGCGTTTCGAGGGCGAGACAGCCAACAGCGTCGCCTTTACCGGAAGCCCTATCAACAGCAAACAGACCAGCTTTACCGTCAACGCCCAGTACGGCGAAGTCGATGTCGTCAGCCCCACGCCAGGGGTCACCGCCGAACTGTCGCTGCTGACCCTCGATGCGGGCGAAGTCACCGAGATCGAGCGGGCCCTCGTCTCGTCGTTGGTGCCCGTGGGCGAGGTTGTAGTGTCCGACGTGCATCTGCGTGAGCTGGGCGGACTGATGGCGGCGCTGCAACAAACCTATCCGCTCGACGCCGACGCGGGCAGCGAGCCGCTTCTCGATCTCGAGTTCAAGGTGACGAGCGACGACGCGCTGATCATCAAACAGATTCGGACGTTCTTGCCCGCGCCCTACTCGTCGGACCCCACCTGCAGATAGGGGTCCCACGCGATCGAGCGGGCGTTACCATGCCGTGGTGAAGCGGCAGTACGTCGAAGCCAACGGTCTTAAGTTCGCGTACCTTGAGGAAGGGGACGGGCCACTCGTGTTGTTGGTGCACGGCTTCCCCGACACGGCGCACACCTGGGACCAAACGCGGCCCCAACTCGCCGCCGCGGGATTCCGCGCCGTCAGTCCGTGGACCCGTGGTTACCTGCCGACCGAGATCCCGAACGAAGAAGCCTACGACAGCGACACGCTCGGCACCGACCTGATCGCGTTGATCGCCGCCCTTGGTCACGACGACGCGGTGATCGTCGGCCATGACTGGGGTGCGAGTGCTGCGTTTTCAGCCGCAGGTTTGGCCCCCGACAAGTTGCGCCAGCTCATCACGGTCGCCATCCCGCATCCGGCGAGCATCATCCCCACGCCGCGCACGCTTTGGAACGTGCGCCACTTTCTGTCACTCGGGCGCAAGAACGCCGCGCGTTGGATCCGCGACGGTGATCTCGCCCACATCGATACGCTCGTCCGGCGCTGGTCACCGAGCTGGAACGCCGGCCCCGAGGAGACTCGGGAGGTCAAGGAAGCGTTCGAGCAACCCGGGTGCCTCGAGGCGGCTCTGGGCTACTACCGCGCGCTGTCCCCCAAGTTACCGCAGTCCCAGCGCAGCAAAATCAACGTACCCGCGGTCGCGTTTGCAGGCACTGACGACCTGATGCCGCCGTCCGCGTTTGATCGGGCCGCCAGGCGGTATACGGGCAGCTATGAGGTCGTACGCATGCCTGGCGGGCACTTCATGCATCGCGAATATCCCGAGCATTTCAATCGTGAGCTGCTTCGCGTGCTGGGAACGCCAGGCACCGCGTAGGTCCGGATTTCAGGCGTGATCAAGCCTATAGCCTGGCGACGCGCAGAGTGTTTACATCCGCCCCGATGCGAACCAGAGCGCTCATCATCGCCCCCCTCCTGATCGGATTCGTGCTGCCGACGTTTGGTTGTGGGCTCTTTCGTCGCAACCGCAACTCAAACAGCGCGAGCAACAACGTCGAGATCAACACGCAGGGGCGCGACATCGCAACGCTCAACCGCGATGAGTACGAGATCATTGAAACGTCGATCGGCGAGCACAAGCAGACCAGCTTCTTCTTGCTCACGATCCCGGTCGGCAAGCAGACGTCGAAGAGCGAGGGGGTTGACGGTGCCTACTACGCGGCGGTCGATCGTATCCCCGAGTGCGACGTGCTGATGATGCCCCGCGTGAGCGTCGAGCGCGTGTTGATCCCGCTTCTGTTGGTGAACATCGTGATCCGCAAGACGCGAGTCAAAGGACGGTGCGCGCACCTCAAGGGTGAGAGAGAAGGCGTGGTCAACTCGCGTGGTGCGTTCGCGGCCAAGACCATCACCGGCGAGACACCGGTGGAAGACAGCAAAGTGGACGAAGATGTCCCAACGCCCTCGCCCGAGGCTGGCAAGACGCCTGAGGCGAGCGCCCCGTCGGCGACCCAGTAAGCGCACCACACGGTCAGCCCGTGCTGCTGCCGCCGCCAAGTTCGGCGCAGTCGGGTGCGTCCCACGTGGGTCCGTCCTGCCAACTGATCTCGACCGCGCCGTCCTCGGGAATCTCGATGAGGCAGGTGATGCACTCCGCCTCATACTGCTCGAACGTCGTGACCGGCATCGTACAAAACGAATACAGGCCCGGTTGCAATTCGAGACAGTACCCACCACTCGAGGCTTGCGCGCAGCGCCAGTCGGTCATGTCTGGCTTGTCGATGCCAGACGGATCGAATGCCTCGAAGAACGCCGCGCAGACTTGGGTCCCGGGCACCGGTTGGGCGCCGCACTCCTCGTTGGGGCTCGGCAGCGCGTAACCGCAAGCGCCAGCCATCGGCTGAGGGTTGGGGGGATCGGCGATCGGCGCCAGGAGCTCGCAGTCGACAGCGCTCCCCGTGGACGAACTTCCACCATCGCTGCCACCGCTGGAGCTGCCACCCGAGCCTTCGCTTGCCGCTCCGGACGAGGAGTCCGCAGCAGCCGTGGTGTCTGTGCTCGCAGGTCCACCGTCGCCTGCCGTGGAAGTGGATGCAGGAGCGCCTGTGCCACCAGTGGTCCCACCAGACTCGCTTCCTGAGTCGTCGGAGCATCCGGTGCAGGCCATCGCCAGGGCTACGCAGTATCGGCCTAAGGTCATGTTCGGACGCTAGCACGGCTCCCCTGGGACCACCGACATCACCCCCTATGTAGGGACCGATCGTTTCCAGAACGCAAAGGCTCGCGAACATTCCCGCTGGGCCACGTCTCACTCCATGCAATGACGAAACGACGCCAGTACTTCGTACTCGCCGGCGCTCTCGCCGTGCTGACTTCCGGTTGCGCCTCGCGTTACAAGGCAGACGCGCAGGCCCCCACCTACGCAGCCAAGGCAAAGATCGCGGTCAAGACCAACCGAGATGGAAACCGCCAAATGGCGCTGACCATCGACCACTTGGCGCCGCCGGAACGAATCGATCCGCGGTTTCGAGCCTACGCCGTTTGGATCCGCGTGCCAGGACACGGGACCACGCGCGCTGGTGTGCTCAAATACAACGACCGCCGCCGCCGGGGAAAGCTCAACGCCACCACGCCGCACTCGAACTTCGAAGTGATCGTGTCACTTGAGAACAACCCGTCGGCATCGGCTCCGAGCGCGGACTCAATCGTGCTGCGCCAGGTCGTCGGCGACAACGGCCGGACGGCTCGACTCGGCACCAAGTAGTTGGTGCTACGGCCAGGTCACTGTGTACGCGGGGCCGTCGTCGATCGCGGCGGCGCCGCTTTGGTCGTGAACCACGGTGATGAAACACGAAGCCTCGGTGATGTTGCCCGAGCCGTCTTCCACCTCGAAGTCTACGGTGTAGACCCGCCCGTTGCTGCCACCTTGACGCTCTGAGCGCACCGACACGGTCTGGTCGTCGACGACTGCGATGTCCGCCTCAGTGTTCCCATCGCCGTTGGCGTTGGTCGGCTCGTCGCTGGACACGGCGATAATACGTGCGGTCCAGTCCTCGTCGCACTCGTCGATTTCCTCGATGCAGTCTTCCAGGCTGACTTCGTGAAACTTGTGGTTCGGGGGCCAGAGATTCACCTCTTGGGTCTCGACGACCGGGGCCTCGTCATCGGTGACCTCGAGGGTTGCGGTGCACACCACTTCGCCCGACGCGTCGTCCTCGATCTCGATCTCATGCTCGCCTGGTCCAAACGGGCCGAGCACCCCTTGCAAGTCGGTGGTGTCGCAGGCGCCGGCCGCAACTTCGACGTGGAGCGGAATATCGGCGCTGGCGGCTTCCTCGCATGAAATGGTGCGGACGGACTCGCAGACCCACTCGTCGTCAGCTGGAGGCGACTCGACGCAGATCGGATCCACGTTTCGAGACTCAACCGCGTCCGACTCAACCGAAGTGCAACCTGCGTACACGCCAGTGATGAGCGCGATGGCGACGGCAGCGTAGGGTCCGTGATGCATGCCTCCTAGACAGGCGCATCGACGAGAAATCCAACTTTATTTCCGGCGCTGTTTTCGGTGCTGTTTTCGGTGCTGATAGTGGAAAACGAACATGCCCGCGAGCATCGCCACCGTGAACAGCACAACTGGTGTCTGCAACGTAACGAGACCAACCAGCGCCGGGCCTGGGCAGTAACCGACTAGGCCCCAACCTAGTCCGAAGAGTGCCGCGCCTTTGACCAACGGAAGGTCGATGCTTCGGGTAGGTTGGGATGCGGCGACCGGGTCGCGTCCGCCGCTCTTGCTGCGGATCCATCGACTTGCGAGCGCGTGCACGCCGATGGCACACGGACGGAAGAATCAGACCTAAAAACCCTACATGCCAAGATTGAGGAATTGGCCTTAGAAAACGATTTTTTAGCCAAAGCGCTAGGATCTTGAGTATGTCAGAGCGCAAAAAAAAGATCGACCGCAGGCATAAACTGCAATAAGTCATCAGTTCAATGCGCTTAGAATATGCCGATCATCCGCTTACAGAGAGACCCCCAGAAAGTGACGCGGATCTTGAGTTGATGGGCTGATAGATGCCTTGCACCTTCGACATCCCTTCAAAGACCCAAGACGGCTCAGAGGCGACCTCTGGGATGAACACGGACTGCGAGTCAATCGAAAGCGAGTCCGTCGGTTAATGAAATTCATGGGGATACGGGTACTTTTCCCTGGAGCCAAGACCACGAAGAGAAACCCGGCACACAAAGTTTATCCTTACCTACTACGGGGTTTGGCAGTCACTCAGGTCAAGCAAGTGTGGTGCACTGACATCACCTACATTCCAATGAAAAAGGGCTTTCTCTATCTGGTTGCCGTGATGGACTGGCACTCAAGAAAGGTACTTTCCTGGCGAAAGTATCGAACAGTTTAGATCGTTGGAGGTTTCAGTCCCCAAGACAAATATAAAACAAGGGCCAGGAGATAAAACAATGTTGCCAAAGAAGTAAATCGCTGGACAATATATGCCACTGC
>JAESSZ010000538.1 GCA_016763875.1 Nannocystaceae bacterium | reverse complement strand
TAATCGGAGACGCAGAACCCGACATCGTCGTCCTTCGGACGGCCCGGGGGTGTCCACGGGATGCAACTCCGTCCGTCTGGGCACTCGGGCTCGGACGTATCGCACCACGGTGCGCAGCACAGTTCGTTGTGCGCACACGTTGGGTCGAGCAGCGGTGAGATCGCGGTCCAGCCGGGCTCACAAAAAGCGGGGAACACATCAACGTTGACAAAGATCGGTGTCCCCGGGCGTAGACAGACTGCGACCCTGTCGGCCAACAAGAACGGGTTGAGCAGGTAACACGATTCCCCGGCAGGACAGTCGTTGACCAAGGGGTCGCAGCCGTCAAGACAGACCTCGAGCGGGCCGGAATCAAGGGTGCAGATCTTGTCCGGGTCGGCACAGATGTCGTCTCCGGGGGCGTACTCGCAAAGGGGGGCGCACGTGCCCGTGTTCGTCTCGGGGTCGACGCTCCAGCACATGGCGTTGGCCTCGCAGCTATCCACTCCCGACGCCGGGCCTCCTTCGACGACGCACGGACTTCCAACCGAGGCAGGATCGGCAGCGAGGGGCGTGCACCGTTTTGCATTCCAGGCATCTCCTCCGTCGCTTGCCCACGGCATGCATTTCTCGGCCTTTGGACACTCGTCCCCGCCAATTCTACAGTCGTTGTGCCCGTGTCCCCAATCCGGGGGCCACGTCATGCCAGCGCTCGCCACGCCGGTGTCGTCGAGCGCTCCCGGGCCGGTCGAGGAAAGAGCGGTCGTGCTCGACCGTGTTGTTCCGGTCGTCGTTGAATTCGGCGAGGTCGCGGGTCCGCCTGTGCTCGGGTTCACACCTGTGGCGGTGTTGCCACCGTCCGCGGAGTCTCCCACGGCGACGGTCGGCCCGCAGCCGAGCAGACACAGCGCCAGTCCTCCGTGAATCGCCCGCTCCCGCATTCTCGCCAGCATGGGCAGCAGCGTAGCCGAAGCAGCACCCCTGTTCGAAGTGCGCTTGAGCGGCCCAGCAGCCCGACTTGGCCGGTCATGCCAAGCTGCCGTCACGGCGCCGGTTTGGAACCTTTCGCCGTCTGCGCCGTAGACTGGCAGACGTGGCACGTATGCGCTGTCTCGGTATTTGTCTCCTGCTCCCGGCCTGCCTACAGACAAACGAACCCTCTCACCCGCCGGAGCCAGAAGTCTCCAGCCACAACCCGCAGCGCACCGAGGAGAGGCGCCCCGCTGGTGACCTCGGAACGAGAGTCACCGGAGACGCCGATGCAAGCGCAGTCGCAAGACCAGTGGTCGCTGAAGTACGACCCACTCACCGAGGCGCGGCACCAACCAGGGCGTCGCATCCGCCACCGTCGCGGCCCATGACCTCGACCGTTCTCATCATTGGCGAGTGGAGTTTCGTCCCCGACGTTGACCGGTGGGCCACGTACACAGGAGTCCGTTGCGGGGCGGTACGAGCCAACAAATTTGGTGGCCTCGCAATCGAGCGCCAAACGTCGACGAAAAAGCGTCGAGTCCCATTGGAATTTCGGGATGTCAAAGGGACAGACGCAACTTTCGCGAGATGGCTACAGATCCTCAGCGAAGAATTGTCCCACCAAGGTGACGACATCATCGTCATGATGGGGCAGACCCTCGCGCCTCTGATCCACGAAGGCGAAGTACTCAAGGCCGGCTCGACGGCGTGGAGAGACGAGTACAGCGCACGCCTGGCCCGCCTTCTCGAGACGTTCTCTGCATCATCACGCCGCGTGCTCTGGCTTGAGCTTCCCCCGATTTGGTCGGACGTGGGGGATGCAGGAACGTGGCTCGACCAGCGAAGACTCCAGGCGGAAGCACTTCATCTACACCAGCCGCGGATTGAGAAAGTAAACGTCGACCAGCTCTTGGAGGATGCCAGCACCGTAAGACCCTCGAACGCCGAGCGGTCGGGATGGTTCAACCGAACCGCGCTTGACCCCGTATTGTGCGAGTCGAAGGCCCTTGCAGAATGAGCGTCGGTCAAGGCTGACCGTCGCCGCGGGCAACTTCCGCTTCGCAGCAGCCCCGTATTGCTCGACAACGCCGCGAGGCGGGCATCGCCAGCGACCAAGGTAGCATTCGTGTCGCGCCTAGAACCGAACGGTTACGCCCGCGCCCTGGATCTTGCGCGACAAGACTGGCGCCACTGACACTGCGACACGCGGGCTTGTCATGTAGCGCTCCGGCGTTTTGACACGTCGGCGCCCGGGCACAACCAGCGCGAGGCCGATGCCGGCGAAGAGCACCGAGCCGCCCGCGGCACCGATGGCTCCGCTGGTATCGCCCCGGGCCGAGAACACGGCCGCTGCGGCCAGGCCGATGATCGCGATCCCGGAGAAGACGGCCCCGGTCGTGACGAGGCGTTGACCCTTGCTGACCACACGCGCACGCTCCGTGGCCTCGGCAGGATCCGGCGGCGCAGGGGCGTCGACCACCGGGGCTGCGGTCGCTGGCGGGGTCGGGTTGGCCGCGAAGGCCACAACGGGGTCAGACGCCTCGGCGAGCGGGGACCATGTCAGCCCAGCGGCGACGGTCAGTGACACGATAGCGGGGCGGCGGGTACGTGCGAACATCATCATGGCCTTGCACCCCGAAGTGGCCAACCGAGCTCAATCGATTCCCGCCCGCTTCAAATTCGCCGCGAATGGCTCGAGAAAGCCCGCTGTTGTGCTCCGTAAGGGACACTCGCAGGGACCAGGTCCCGGTTTCAGCGTCGTCGCAGTCGTGCACAGCAGGTGTTGGAGGTGGTCGTGGGGCTGACGGGGTGATGGCTTCGGTGGTCTGTCCAGGCGAGGCGGCAGCGCCGGTAGGTGAACTCCCAACGAGCCCACGAGCGAGACCTGGGCGCGGCGTCATCCGGTTGCGAAAACCCTCCAAAGGGCAAGCAGAACGTCTTGCGCGCACATGCATGGGGAGCCCGCCGCGGACTCGGACGACAGTGCATTGGGCATAGCGGTGCAACGCCAGCCGCCGCGCTGACAATCTCTGCTAGATCACCTGTGTGACCGAGTCGGGTGCTGCCATCGTTCAGAGTGACCGCTCCGTGTTGTTGGAGGTCGACCACCCGGGGTACGACGCGGCGCGGGCGGTGCTGACACGGGCCGCCGAACTTGAGAAGTCTCCCGAGCATGTGCACACGTACCGGCTGAGTGACTTGGCGTTGTGGAACGCGGCCGCGGCTGGGGCCCGGGCGCAGGACGTCGTCGCCGACCTGCGGGCTGTGAGTCGCTACGCGCTACCCGAGCACGTGGTGCACGAGATCGCCGACCGTATGGGGCGGCATGGCATTTGCACACTGGCAGACACTTCTGACCCGGCCGTGCTTCGGCTTTCCGTGTCCGAACCACTGGTGCGAGAGCGACTCGCCGCGGATCCAAAAGTCGAGCCTCTGCTCCGGGCCGCGCCCGACGGTTTCGTGATCGATGCCAAGCATCGTGGTGCGATCAAACAAGCGCTCCTGGCGATCGGTTATCCCGTGGACGACCGAGCGGGGCTGACGGACGGTGCTGCGCTTCCGATCGCGCTACGCGACGACGTGTTCACCCCTTACCCGTACCAGCGCAGCGCGGCCGATGCCTTCACTGATTCCGGATCGCACGGCGTGGTCGTCCTGGCGTGCGGGGGCGGCAAGACGGTGGTGGCGATGACCGTCATGAGCGAGCTGCAGCGGCGAACCCTGATCCTTACTTCGGGCAACGAGGCCTGCGCCCAGTGGCGTCGCGAACTCCTGCACAAGACGACGCTCGCCGAGGACGACGTTGCGCACTACTCCTCGTCGAGTAAACGCGTCGCGCCCGTCACGGTCGCGACCTACAACATGCTTGGTCGCAAGGGCGGAGACGGACCCACTGGCTATCGTCACTTCGATCGCTTGGGCGAGGAGTCCTGGGGACTCATCGTTTACGACGAGGTCCATCTGCTTCCCGCACCAGTGTTTCGGTTGACGGCCCAGATCCAGGCACGACGTCGCCTTGGTTTGACGGCGACCCTCGTGCGTGAAGACGGCCGCGAAGGCGATGTGTTTGCGCTGATCGGTCCCTGCCGCTACGTTGTGCCGTGGCGAGAGCTGGAGGCATCGGGGCACATCTCGCAGGCCCAGTGCTACGAGCTCCGCGTGCCGATGGACTCCGAACTGGCCCGTGCCTACGCGGTCGCCTCGGCACGTGACAAGCCGCGCATTGCAGGAGAAAATCCGGCCAAACTGCGCGCGCTGGCGATGCTGCATGAGCGCCACCGCGGCGATCGGGTGCTGATCATGGGCAGCTACCTCGACGGTTTGCACCTCGCGGCCAAGCGGCTCGGCGTCCCCGTCATTACGGGTAAAACCCCCCACGCGGAGCGTGACCGCCTGTACGAGAAGTTCCGGCGCGGCGAGATCCGCACTTTGGCGCTGTCGAAAGTCGGCAACTTTGCGATCGACCTGCCCGACGCCAACGTGCTTGTGCAACTGTCGGGCACCATGGGCTCGCGCCAAGAAGAGGCGCAACGTCTCGGGAGAATCCTGCGGCCCAAGCCAGGCGGGGCGACATTCTATTCGCTCGTCAGCCGCGACACCTGTGAGCATGAACGCGCGCTCCACCGTCAGATGTTCTTGACCGAGCAAGGCTACCGCTACTTCATCGAGGACTTTGATCCGGAGGACACCGATGCCGAGAAGAAAGTCGTCCACTGACATCAGCACCGCGGCCTGGACACTGGACGAGTGCGGGCCCGAGTTCGTCGAGATGCGCGCCATCGAGCTTGGCATCACAAGCAAGGGAAAGGCGCGGTCCGCCGAGCTGGCGGCAGTCCTGGCCGACTCCGCCTGGATCGCTAAGCGACTGGCCGAGCTCAGCGCGTTCGAGCTCGTCCTACTCGAAACCCTGGTCGATTTCGGCGGGGTCTGTGAGTTCGAGATGCTCTGGGACGAAGCGTGCCGCCGCGCCCGAGTGACTCGGGAGTTTCATGATTGCGAGATCGACAACGCAATCGCGGCGGTCGGTGCCGCACTGACGGGGCCTCGCGGGGACAAACTCGCAACCATGCTGGCGCCGTGCATCACGCCCCTGCAGCGTCTGGTCAAGGACATCTCGGTGCCGGTGATCGAGGGGCCGCTTCCAGCTGCGACGCAAGAGGTTGCCTCGAGGGTTCGCAACACGATCATTGCCGCGTGCCGGGTCGTGCATCGGAGGGTGCGCGCTACCAAGAGCGGCGCCCCGAGCCGGACCAATCTGCGTCGCTTCGACGCGGACGTCGCAGCGTCGACGGGTTCTATGTGGGGCTTGCTTCAGGCAGCGTTCGAGTGGCGTCTGACCGCGGTCGACGGGTCCGGAACGCTCGTCCCAGACCGTAAGGTCATCGCGGCCGTCGCCAAGGGCGCACATCCACACCACGATCTCCCCGCGGGCGTGGACCTCGGGCTGCTTCTGCAAGACGGGCCTGTGGCCGTCGAAATGTTGATCCGCCTCGAACAGCGCGCCGAGTTTCAGGGGCCGCGGTCGAGTCCGTCAGGGGGGGTACAGTTGCCGCAGCCGTGGGTGTTGGCCGGCAGCCTGAGGGCGGGCACTCGGCTTGGCAGTTGTCCGGAGTTGTGGGTTGGCGAGATCGGCGGCGTCCAGGCGCTCGCTGCCCCGCGGCCCACGGGAGCCACCGACGGCCACGTGCTTCCCAACTTCGAGGTCATGCTTGCGCCCGAGACGTCGCTGGACACCGTCGCACTGGTTGCGCTTGCCGCCGAGCTGGTGCGGCTCGATCAGATCGCGACATTCAAACTCACCCCAACCTCGGTGCGTGCGGCGGTTGTGCACGGCGTGGAACTTGAGGAGATTCTCGGTGCGCTGGACGGCGTGGGGAGCCGACCGCTGCCCGACAACGTGCGACAGTCGGTTCAGGAATGGGCCACGACTGTGTCCAGGGCGCGGATCATTCGCGATCGTGTGATCGTGGTGCCCGTCGGCGTCGGTGAACGGTTGATCTCCGAGCCACGCACGTCGGCGCTTTTCGAGGCACTCGCGCCCGGCGTGCTGCGTGTTGATGTCTCGATGACTGAAACCAAACTTGCTGGCGTGCTCGATGCGGTCGGTGTCGCGGTCGTCCCGGACGCTGGCGAGCGTCATAGAGCAGGCGAGGACACTGCCGCTGCGCCCGAGCACACAGCGTCCGTCCCATCAGCTAGTGGTGCGCCCGATCCCGCCGCCAATGCGCGTGTGCAGGACGCCCTCACGAAGCGAGGTTTCCCCAAACTGATGCATGGCGGGCACACCGGGCAAAGTTCAGGTACGAGCGGCGCAGGCGACGATATGGTCTCGGAAGGCCCGTTCTTCGATGCCCCGCCCGGTGTACCGCAGGGCGAGTTCAACCGCGAAGTGTCCGTGGTGCGGGCCGAGCTAAAGCGCTGGCACGGCAAGCTGCGGCCGAAGGCCAGGAGCAAGGTCAAGCTGCAGCTCCTCCTCAACCAGCCCAGTCCCGTGCTTGAACTCGCCGTCGTGCACGCAGCTGTCCGCGTGCAGATCCTGCGACGGGCGACCAAGGTCGATCAGGTCAGTCGCCTGGCCGCGATGGCGGTGCTCAATGGCGACGTGGCATTCGCTGCCCTCGCGGAGGATCAGCCGCCGCACCCGCACGAGTTTCCGATACTCGCGCCCCGCGAGGTTCGAGCCTCGCTGGTCACGGCCATGAAGACAGAGGCGACCTGCCATTTGCTGCTCAAGCTGGGCAGCCGAGACGTGATCAGCCCAGCGCTTCGCATCGAGTCGATCGTGCCCCGAGGTCGCGACATCGTCGTCCACGCCAAGAGTGTCGCGTCCGACGAAGACCACGCCTACGCGCTGACGAGCATCGCGTCGATCGTGTCCGACGGAGACGACCTCAGCCTGAAGGAACTCGAGCACCTGCTGAGGAGGTCCGTGGGGATCCGCTCGCGCACCGACGAGTTCGACGATTGAGGAGCCCGGGTGGCATTGCCTTCGACGAAAGCCCGTAGACGAGCACCAAACGCCCCCTTCGCGGCGCTCAAACTCGCGAGCCGGATGGAAACAGCGTCCGGGTCCCGTGCGCGGCCGAATGGCGACCGTGACTGCAGTCAACGCTGACGCCGCAGGACGCGGTCGTTAGAGTTCGGCCGGGGGTTGTCCAATGACCGTAGGTATCCGCGTCTGCCAGAAACTGATCTTTGTCCTCGCACTCGGAGCGCACACAGGGTGCAGCGAAGACGCGATCGCTACGCCCGTGGAGCCCGCGGAGTTCACTGTCCTGTCCGGGGTCGAGACCGCGACGGTCATCGGTGCCGAGCCCGGCGTTCCGCTGACGCTGTACAACGCGGACGGCGAGCAGCTCATCACGATCGTCACCGACGACCTTGGCCAAGCGCACTTCGCCTACGTCCCCGCGGAGCATGCGGTCATCGAGTCCGGCGAAGCGGCGCGACTGCTGTTGGTCGACGGCAATACGGTCGCTCCGGGTTCGGGTTACATGATCGCCGACGAGAGCGGCAGTCCGCACCTGCAGTCCGAAGCGTTCGATGTTCTGGCGGTCAGTGACATTCCTGATCCGTCCCTGTACGACGGCCAGACCCTCACGGGGGTGTCCACGGCCGTGCTGGGAGGACTGGGGCCCAACCAGGTTGCCGCGGATGGGTTTCAGTACGTCGAGATGCGCGACGGCACCACGCTTTCGGTGATGGTTCGGTTTCCTGACCCCAACGTCTATGGACCAGGGCCGTACCCAACGGTCGTGGAGTACTCGGGCTACTCGACATCCAAGCCCGACAATGCCGAGCCCGGATCGTTCATCGCCAACCTGCTTGGTTACGCCAGCGTCGGCGTCAACATGCGCGGGACGGGATGCTCGGGCGGGGTATTTGATGTTTTCAACCCGGCCCAGCACGCCGACGGCTACGACGTCGTTGAGGCCATCGCTCGTCAAGAGTGGGTGCTTGGCAATCGGGTGGGCATGGTGGGGCTGTCGTACTCCGGCATCGCGCAGCTGTACGTCGCCTCGACCCAGCCCCCTTCGCTCGCTGCCATCACGCCGCAGTCGACGATCGCCGACTCGTGGCAGATGCAATGGCCGGGCGGGATCTACAACAGTGGGTTTACCCGCCAGTGGCTGTCGCAACGCAACGATGCGGCCGAGGTTGGCGGTATGGATTGGGTATCCGAGCGCGTCGACGGTGGCGACATCGCGTGCGCCGAGAACCTGACGCTACGCAGTCAGAACATCGACTTCGAGAGCTTCTTGCACGGCTTGGAGTTCCGGCCACTGAGTGCCGATGGGCGCAGCCTTCCGCTACTGCTGCCGAAGATCAACATCCCAGTCTACCACACGGGCGCATTCCAAGACGAGCAGACCGGGGCGCTGTTCGCTTCGATGTTCGATCGCTACCGCAATACGCCGACCAAGAAGATCACGATGTACAACGGTCGGCACCCGGACGGCTACAGTCCGTTGGTCCTGACCCGATGGTTCGAGTTCTTGGAGTTCTACGTCGCTCGCAGAGTCCCGCGCTTGGTGCCGCTGGTGCGAGCCGCCGCCGGGGCCGAGTTCTCGGCCGCATTTGGCGTGACTGGGCTTGGGTTTGAGGACGACCGATTCCTCGACTTCGACGACGATGACTACGCAGGTGCCTTGGCCGCGTATGAGGCAGAGCCGACCGTGCGTGTCCTGTTTGAAAACGGAGCGGGCGACTCGGAACAACCGGGTTCTCCCATTGGCCGCTTCGTTTTCAAACAGGACACGCACGGTCGGCTCTGCCTCATACGCGGCCAAGGCACCTGCGTAGTCATCGTCGTCGAAG
>JAESSZ010000056.1 GCA_016763875.1 Nannocystaceae bacterium | reverse complement strand
CTGAAGAAAATGAAGAAGAATTAGAGTTTGAACAAGGTGAAGGCTTTGATATTCGGAGGCTACGGGACTTAGATGGTGGTTTTAATACTGAGTCTTTTGTGTTTGAAATTGACGAGGACTCTGAAGGCGACGAGGGTGACGAGGGTGACGAGGGTGACGAGGGCGACGAGGGCGGCCACGAGCCAGGCGAGGACGGCCCAGGCGAGGACCGCTGCATGCCGGGCGACTTTGTTTGCAACGACGGCACCTGCATCATCGCCGAGTGGGAATGCGACGACATCTTTGACTGCGACGACAACGAAGACGAAAGCGACTGCGGCGCTGGCCCGCCCCCTCCGGCCAACGGCGGCGGCGCGAACGAAGTCTGCTACCCGGGCGCCAACAATGCTGGCACGACCTGCTTTCCGCTCGTTGCGATCGACCCTTACAACTACCCGGCGCCGATCGGCAACAACTACAACGAGCCGATTCGGTATCTGGACGTCGAGGCCCTAGACCTGTCGACCAAGCTGACCCCAAACTTTCTGTTCTCCGAGTATTGCGTGCCCGTCAAAGGCAAGTACCAAGTGGCCCAACCCCACGCGATGGCGAAGTTGCAAGCGGTGCGCGATGCAGTCGGCGCACTGCAGATCAAGTCCGGGTTTCGGTCGCCGCCCTACAACGCCTTGCAGCCGGGCGCCGCGCAGAGCTCTCGACATCAATGGGGCGATGCGTTCGACGTCGTGCCCGTGAGCGCGACGCAGGCTCAGGTGTCCAACAGCTGCAACAGCCTCGGTGCGGGCTACGTCGCCACGTACACCAGCGGACACGTCCACTGCGACTGGCGCAACATTACCAACAACGTGAAGTTCTTTGGGGCGGCGGCGCCGATCGACTTCCCCCCCGCGTTTGGCTACGAAGACCTCCAGGCCGAGGTCCTGCAGCACGTCGACGGATCCTTCTCCGTCGAAGCATCCGGCTTCGATGAGGACGAGGGCGAGCTGACCCGCTCATGGGTCGCCTACGACGAGCAAGGCGAGCCGCTGGCCACGTCCAACGAGTTGAACTGGGCGGCACCACCGGACGCAGCTTTTGTGGATGTGACGGTCGGCTCGATGCAGACCCTGACCTTCGAACGCTAGCGGTCGCGAGGCGGCGCCCACAGTTGTGAGTGAGCATCGTGGTTGCATGGACTGGCGCCGTCTCGGGTAAGGTCTACGGGTGAGCGAGCCTGACCCGGACACGGAGCTGTTGGCGCGTTGGACGGGCGGTGACACCGAGGCGGGGGGGATCCTATTTGATCGCTACTTCGCAGCCATCGCCCGCTTTTTTCGCAACAAGGTCGCGGACTCGCTTGCTGTCCAGGACGATCTTGTCCAGTCGACGTTCACCGCGTGCCTTGAGTCGAGTGCACGCTTTCGTGGCGAGGGCAGTTTTCGCAGCTTCTTGTTCTCTATCGCTTACAACGTGTTGCGCCGCCACTACGAGCATCGGCGTCGGGACGCTCGAGTCGATTTCGGGAGCGTCTCGGTGCACGACCTGGCCAAAGGCGCCTCGAGTCTACTGGCTGAGCATGCCGAGTTGGCGCTATTGACCGATGCGCTGCGGCGACTACCGGTGCAACTGCAGACCGCGATCGAGTTGCATTACTGGGAGGGCGCGTCGATGGTCGAGATCGGTGCCGTGCTGCAGTGGCCGACCGGCACCGTCAAGAGTCGACTTCGGCGGGCGCGCGCGCAGCTGCGGGCCTACATCGAAGCCGCCGAGACGACCGCAAACGCTCGTCGCGCCGCATTAGAGGCGGTCTCTGATGGGTTTGGTCCGACGCCGTCGACCGAATGATCTTTTTTACACGTTTGGGAAATCCCCGCGGCGCCTCG
Source organism: Nannocystaceae bacterium (assembly GCA_016763875.1). Classification (GTDB taxonomy): domain Bacteria; phylum Myxococcota_A; class Polyangia; order Nannocystales; family Nannocystaceae; genus JAESSZ01. The sequence continues at coordinate 1,639 of JAESSZ010000056.1, read as the reverse complement.
CCGTACTGCGCTGTCGATGCCAAGCAAACTGCTCCTTGTTTCCGTTCCGTTGGCCAGTGTCGTGCTGGTGATAGCTGCCTGCCAAGTCGCCGCTGATCGTCCGGCTCTCACCGAACCTCAACCTGTGATCCCCGCATCAACAGACGGGATTTTCTCCCCAAGTCCTTGCCCCGGTGAACTGAGGAACGCTGAGACCGGCTGTCTGCAGGATGATGTCGCGGCATGCTGCACGTTGGCGGCGATCCCCCACGAGTACGAGTGGCTAGAGGCGCGAAAAACTGACGACCCGGACGAAGCGGCGCGGCGCCTCGATGTGATGTTGGAACTGCTGTCGCACGGTTGCGACCTCGAGTCCGAGGCGTCCTGCGTACAGTTGGACGCGGTCGCGGGTCACCGTGGTGGCCACCCAGTGCGGTCCGAGTAAGGTGAACCCAGCATGACGTTCGCCGCGCCGACTTCGCCCCCGCTGCGAGATTTAGTGCGACGGCACGCTCTTCGAACCAAGATGTTTGGGGCCGCTGGTCCCGCTCCGACACTCGGCCGGTACCGGCTTGACAGGGTTGTGGGCGAGGGCGCGATGGGCGTGGTTTATCTCGGGCACGACGCGCGCCTTGAGCGACCCGTTGCGATCAAAGTCCTGCGCGAGGGCCTTCGGACCGGAGCCGAACGACTTGAGCGCGAGGCCCGGGTCTTGGCCAAGCTCGCGCACCCGAACGTGGTGACCATCCACGAGGTTGGCGAGGACGGCGAACATGCGTTCATCGCGATGGAGTACGTGCACGGCACGACGTTGCGTGAGTGGATGAACGAGGTTCACTCGATCGAAGAACGGACCGATATCGTGGTGCAGGCCGCCGCTGGACTCGCTGCAGCTCACGCGTTGGGTTTGGTGCACCGCGACTTCAAACCCGACAATGCGATGGTCGGTGAGGATGGTCGGCTACGACTGTTGGACTTCGGCCTGGCGAGTACGCCACTTGCCGAGAACCTATTGATCACGGGGCCGAGCAAGCGTGGATGGTCCCGGATTACCGAGACCGGCGCCGTACTGGGAACGCCAGCGTACTTGGCCCCAGAGCTGCTCCGCGGCGCCCGGCCCAGTGCCGCGTCGGACCAGTTTTCACTTTGTTGCGCTGGCTGGGAGGTATTGTGCGGACAGCACCCCATTTCCGACGGGTCGTTCGTAGAGGTCCAGCCCAGCCCCATGGTGCCGCCCCATGTGGTCGCTGCGCTGAGGCGAGGACTTGCCGACGATCCCACAGCTCGCCACAGCAGCGTCGAGGCACTCCGCGACGCGCTGCGACCGACCAGCGCAACGACGAACGCAACGACGAGCCAAGGTCGCAGAAAACTCGCCATCGCGCTGGGCGTTGCGGCCCTCGCTACGGTCGTCGCGGTCGCGGGGAGGGCATGGATCGCCGAACGGCAACCGGTCAGCCGAGTCGCCGCGGACCGGGCGGCACGGGCTGCCAATGCATGCGGCGCCTCCCTCAGGGGAGCGCTCATCATCGCGCTTGCGCTCTGCGTATCCCCAGCGGGCGCGCTCGCGGAGTCATCGGAGAAGGACGCCGCGCTAATTCTCATGCTCGACGCCTATGCGGACGGCGCCACCGATAGCACCATCACTGACATCCGGGGG
>JAESSZ010000537.1 GCA_016763875.1 Nannocystaceae bacterium | reverse complement strand
TTGCCCATGGGCGGCGGCAACCTCCCCGCTTCGGCGCTGCCCGTTGGCGCGGTCTGCCACTGAGCCCTAGCAGCCGGTCGTCGACCGTTTTGCGTCTCGGACCCCCCGATCGCTCGGTCCGGGCGGCGCTGCCCGGTTGACGCTGCAAAACTGAGGCTTATGCTGCGCTGCACATGAACGAAAGCAAGCTCCGGTGCGTGAGCCTGGTGGCGGTGGCAGCACTGTTGCTCGCGGCCCCAGCCTGCGGCGGCGGCGGCTCCTCGCGCGGGAACGACCGCTGGGTCACGACCCAAGACACCACCGTCGACATCGACTGGGACGCGATCGGCAAGGCCTACAAGAGCGCCGAGGGCCCCGAGGACTTCGAGAACAAGGTCAACGAGATCTACACGGGCTCGGAGATCATCAGCGTTGCGGTGCACGACACCGACGCCAAGACCCAAGAGATCGTCGGGTTCTTCGATCGGGACACGGACGGCAAGGTCACCGACAGCGAGAAGATCTTCACCCTCAAGCGCAACATCGTCGACGGCAATTCCGCCGAGTATCAGATTCGCGGGCATGGCGGCTACAGCAGTTACCACTCGCCGATGTTCACGATCTTGGCCGGAGCCGCCACCGGTTACATGCTCGCGCGGGTCTTTAGTCCATCGTACTCGCCCATGTATTCGCAACGCTACGTGACGCCAACGTCGCGCCACGCGGCTCTGACCTCGCACCGCGATGGCTACCGCCAAAAAAATCCCGCGAAGTTCAACAACACGTCCAAGAGTTCGAAGACGGGTAAGAGCTACGGGAAGAAGGGCGGCGGTTTTGGTGGTGGTCGCTCGTCTCCCTCGCCGCGTCGTCCTACCTCAAGGTCCCGCGGTGGCGGTCGGTTCGGGATCACTCGGCGCGCGCCACGTCGCATCCGCTTGGAGGCATGAGTCGTGCTCGCGGTGCCGCGCAGCCTCGCTGAGCTTGCGTTCCCGCAGCGTGAGCTGTGCGAGCTGCTGCACCTCAGCGAAGATCGCGACCTTCCCGACACCGAGAACTACGGCTTCGGTTGGGGGGTCGTGCCGCGAATCGAGTTGTGCACGGATGAGACGGAGGCGATCGTGTTGGAAGGCGCGCTGGTGCTCGCGCTCCACCGCGCGGAGCAGCAGCCCGTGGATGCCCTCGACCTCGATCTTGAGTTCGACATCGACTATGGGCCCGACCCCGAGGACTACGTGGCGATCATCGCGCCTCTGGGTGCGTTCGTCGCCCACCATCTGCCGCGCGTTCTGGCGCGTGTGTCCGCCTCGGAGGTCGTGTTCGCGCTGTGCAACCCCGACCACCGGCTGCTTGAGATCCCCGCGGTCCAGGGCGCCCAACGCTACTGGTGGGCCGAGGGCAATGTTGACTCCTGGCGCGATGGCGATCGTTACTTACTGACCGCCCGGCGCTGGCATCGACAGGCGCTGCTGAGCGCATCGACTGAAACCGGTACTGCGAAACGCCCGAAGTGACATGATCTCCGAAGCGCAAAAAACCTACTACGCCGAGCTGTGGGTCCTGAAAATGCTCGACCTCTCGCCGGATGAAGGCGGCTTGGAGTTTGCGGTGGCGAGCAGTGGGGCGTGGGCGGCGCTGTAGCCTGTACTCGAGGGGCTCGCGGTGCAGGGGCTGCTGGAGATCGATCGCAAGCGCGGGCTGTACGGGCTGACACCGGTCGGGTTGGACCGGATCGGCAATGCGATCGACGTGGCCGAAGCGTTCATCGAAGAGTTTGACGAGCAGGAGGCGGCCGATGTTGTTCGTGAGGTACGCCGCCGCAACCTCGACGCTCTTCGCGTTCGATTTTTGTGGGGCTGGTACCAGGGTGAGTTCGACGACCTCACGCTGTTTCAGCAACGTCGGGGCTCCGAGACCGTCGAGCACGAACCCGCCGAATATCTGCTCAGTGACGCTTTCTACGAGGAACTCTCGCGCGAGTTGAGCTGACGGAAGTCAGGGCGGTTGTCCCGTAACTTGCGACCGGGCTGCGACGAACTGGGGCGCGATGGCCCGTGTCAAACTCAGCTATTTCGACTTTTCCGGCGGCCGTGGCGAAGACTGCCGCCTCGCGCTCCATATTGCCGGCATCGAGTTCGAAGACAGTCGCGTCCAAGGCCCCCAATGGGCAGAAATGAAGGCCTCGACGCCGTTTGGAGCCCTGCCGGTGCTCGAAGTGGAAGGTGCGGGGACGCTCGCGCAGTCCAATGCGATCTTGGAACTCATCGGGCGGAAGCATGACCTGCACCCCGAGGATGTATGGGCCGGTGCGCAGCACGTCGCGTTGATGGGCGCGGCGGAAGATCTGCGTGCGCACCTCGGCCCCGTGCTCGCGATCAAGGATGAAAACAGGGAGTCGGCACGGAAGGAGTTCGCTGAGGGCAAGATGCAGGCTTGGGCGAGCAACGTCGAAGCTCAGGTCCAAGGCCCGTTCGTCGCCGGGGACAAACTCAACGTTGTGGACCTCAAACTCTTCATGCTCATGCGCTGGTTCATCGGTGGTGGTGTTGACCACATCGGGCTCGAGGTCTTTTCCGCGTTTCCGAAGCTCAAGGCCTTGTACGAGTCGGTGCAGACCCATCCGAAGGTGGTCGACTGGTACGCGTGACGCCCATGACCTTTGCGCGCGCCGCGGCGAGGTACCGTGGGCGGGACGAGGCTCATGAGTGGTCTGGCGCTGGGTGCGTCCCCATGTCGGAGGTGTTGCACTACCGCTGCCACCCGCCCAGCTCCATGCCCGCGGGGCTATGGAGGCCATGACAACGGTCCAGGTTTCCCAGGGAGGCCGCGCCAGCTACGCTAGTTGGGCATGACACATTGTGGCCGCTACTGCAGAGTTCTCGCGAGCATCTCGCTCACCATGTTGGCGGCCTGCGGCGATGACGTACCTCCCGCAGACGATGGCGCGGCGACGGGAACGGACGGAGGGACCCAAGGCGATGGCACCGCCGACGCGGGGGAGACCGAGCAGTCATTGCCCGAGGGACACGCGCGGATCGTGCACAGCTTTGGGGTGACGAATCTGGCGCCGGCCGAAGAGATCCAGCCGTGCATCCAATGGACGCTCAACAACGACGAGCCGGTCTATATCAACCGAGTCAGCATGGCCAACAACGGGGGCTATCACCACAGCAACTGGTTCGTGGTGCCCGAGACGTACGTGCCCGGCGATGACGGATTCTTCAGCTGTGCAGAGCGGGGCTTTAGTGAACTGGAGGCGGCGCTCGCGGGCACGGTTCTCACCGCCCAGTCGACCCAGTCGCGGTTCGAGTCCATGCAGTTGCCCGAGGGCGTGGTCGTCAAGGTGCCGCCGAGGCACAAAACCGTGGCGGGCGGTCATTTACTCAATCTGTCCAATGACAGTTTCGCGACCGAACTCCGCATGGAGCTCGAGCTCATCCACCCCAAGATGGTCACGGTGGTCACCACGCCGTTCCGGCTGAGCTACACGGGGCTGAACATCCCGCCACTGGGCGAGTCCCGTTTCTCGGGCGATTGCGACATCAAGACCATCTACGAGAGCCAGTCCGAGGGGCCGCTGGATCTCAAGCTGTACTACGTGCTGCCGCACTACCACTATCTCGGTAACTACTTCGACCTATCGGTCCTCGGTGGAGCGCGCGATGGCGAGAGTGTCTTCCGACTCGATGGATTCAACGCGGATGGCAACGGTGGCGCGCTCAACCCTCCGCTGGATCTATCCGGGGCAGAGGGATTTTCGTTCACGTGCGGCTATGACAACTGGCGTGACGTCAACATCGGCTGGGGCATCGGTGACCAGGAGATGTGCGTCATGCTCGGTCTCGCGGACTCCAAGGTGCTGATGGATGCGTCCGTCGCCGCGGGCACGGTGGTCGGCAACGACGGCGAGATTCTGCTCAACTCAGGCGAGTGTGGCGTGATCGGCCTGCCCCCGAATGCCGCCCAGGGTATGCCAACCCAGGCAGAGATCGACGGCGAGATGTACGTTCCGCCAAGCGAGGAGGCCGGACTCCCCATTGTCGATATGTGCGCCGACATTGGGCCCGAATCGGCGGGTCCAGAGGAAGCGACGTTGTCCAATATCCGCGCCCGACTCTTCGTTCCGAGCTGCGAGTTTTCATCGTGTCATGCGGGCAGTAGCGCGGTCGGGGGGCTCGATTTCCGCGCAGAGGACCTGCACGCCGAGCTGATGGGGCACACGCTGTCGGTGACCAAGAGCGACATGCCACTCATCGATCCAGGCAACCCCGACAACAGCTACCTGTACCAAGCGATTGCGCACTGCGACCCGGCGGGAGACGGCAGTGAGCCGCACATGCCGTTGAACGCAGCTGAGTTGGTTCACGCGAAAACGGCCGCGCTCGTGCGTGGTTGGATCGAGCGCGGCGCGCCCAACGACTAAGTCGGCTGTCGTCGGCGCTCGCTAGGCGCAGATCGGCGCGCCGTCGTCTTCGTAACAAATC
>JAESSZ010000055.1 GCA_016763875.1 Nannocystaceae bacterium | reverse complement strand
TTGTGCCCGCGCCAGGCCCTCCTCGATGACGGCCAACTTGCTCTGGGTTAGTGCCCGGTGGGCGCCGCGCCCCCGACGAAGGACCTCGGCGACGGGCGCGAACGGAAGCACAGCGTGCCCAGCGTGCTGCAGCACCGTCTCCAGTGCCTCGATATCGCGCTCGGTGTCGGAGGGCCAGACCAGCACGGGAGCCGGCCCACGTTGAGAGCTCGGCGCACCGCGAACGGGCCGGGCCGAAGCCGTGAGCACAGCCAACGCCAGACACAGTGACGTCGGGATGCTGAACGAACACGCGGACGGCATCAGCAGTGCGGTACGGTACCATTGCGGCATGACCGCGGCCAGGCGCCTCGGACGCTATCGCGTCGGTGACCGGATCGGCACGGGAGGCGTCGCCGACGTGTTCCTGGCCGAGGCCAAGGGTGCGGAGGGTTGGGGCAGACAGGTCGTCCTCAAGTGCCTCCGCCCTCATGTCGCCGATATCCCCGAGGTCGTGCAGGGCCTCATTGAAGAGGCCCAGCTCGCGCAGCGACTGCAGCACGGAAACATCGTGCAGGTGTTCGACTTTGACGTCGACGACGGAGTGCCTTTCGTCGTGATGGAGCACGTCGACGGATGCACGCTGCGCGAGCTCATCAAAGACCTGGCCCGCCGCGAGGAACGGCTGCCGTTGGAAGCAGCCCTGTTTGTCGTCGAACAAGTGGCGGCCGCTTTGGGCTACGCGCATCGACTGCTCGATGCCGAGGGCATGCCGTTGGACGTCGTGCATCGTGACGTGAAACCCAGCTACATCCTGCTGTCGCGAGACGGCTTGGTAAAGCTGGCCGACTTTGGCATCGCCAAGGTCGCAGACCGGGGACACGAGACCCTACCTGGCGTTCTCAAGGGCACCCCCGCCTACTGGGCTCCAGAGCAAGCGGCAGGCGACCCGGTCGATGCGCGTGCCGACGTCTTCGGCCTTGGCACTGTGTTCCGCGAACTGGTGGATCCGCCAAACGAACCCAAAGGCTCCACAGACCCCCGAGTCGACGACGCGCTCATCGCCATCACCGACGACGCGACCGCAACAAAGGCTGCCGACCGAATTCGATCGATGGGCGAGATGGTCAACCGCATGCGCGACTGGGCCACCGAGCGCCTCGTACGTCCCAGTGGCGAGACCGTCGCAACGCTCGTGCGACGGGCGAAGCGCGACAAGCCAGCGGCGATACGCGTCGCATTGGACTCGGCACTGCTATCCACCGCCAAGGGTAGCGCCACGCTGCAGCGCGGATCCTCGGCGGTTGCGCTGCTCGCCCCCCGCCCCACCAACTGGAAGCGACCAGCGCTGCTTGGACTCCTGGCGGCCGCCGCGACAACGATGCTTGTCATGGGCCTTGGCAACGGGTTCAAGGCCCCGTCGCCACATGCGACCGACACCGAGGCTCCCGATTTGAGCCGTCACGCCAAGCCGGACGCTGCCGACACCGTCCCAACACCGCCTGAGGCGACGATCGTTCGCCCTTCGCCCACGAGCCCCAATGGTGCGGACTCGACGTCTGCGGCTGGGAGCGGTACTGGGGAAGCCGACCCGGGCACCGATACCGAGGGTGGCGCGACGCTGCCCAACGACGCTCCTGCGTCGAAAGTTGCCCCTCCGTCGCGACGCCCCGAGAAGATTCGCAGGGGGCGGATCAAAGTCAATACTCTCCCGTGGGCCGAGGTCTCAATCGACGGCAAGCGCTACGGTCGTGTGCCAGTCGAAGTCTCAGTGCCGGTGGGTCGCCACCGCATCGTCCTGAGCAACCCGTCGATGGGGACGAAAGAGCGCACTGTCAACGTGACACGTGGCCGAGAGGTCAGCGTGACACGCTGGCCAAACTGATAGACTCGCCAACGCATGACCGACGCGCCGCTGCACACCCAGCAGATCGGATCGGGTCAGGGGATCACGGCGCTACGACGGCGTCGCCTCCGGCTCGACGTGATCAAGGGCCCGAACAAGAAGACTCGGGTTGATCTCGAAGGCGACCGAATCGTGGTGGGCACGCACGAGACTTGCGACCTGGTACTCACCGATCCCACCGTCTCCCGGCAGCACTTCGAGATCGAACTCGTGACCGGCGGCTACGCGATCCGGGACCTCGACTCACTCAACGGCACATTCATCGACTCGCTCCGCATCCGCGACGTCGTCGTACCCCGCAACACGACGATCACGATCGGCGAGACCCGCATCAAGATGGCGCCGCAGGACGACACCGTCGACCTTCCGCTGTCCAGCGAGACGCGGTGTGGCCCCCTCGTGGGCCGAAGTCCCGAGATGCGGCGCGTCTTCGATCTCATCCGAAAAGTCGCCCCTGCCGACGCAACCGTTCTGATCACGGGTGAATCCGGAACAGGCAAGGAGCTCGCAGCGCGCGCGCTACACGACTTATCGAACCGTTGTGACGCTCCTTTTGTCGTCGTCGACTGTGCCGCGTTGCCCCCGACTCTAATCGAGAGCGAGTTGTACGGACACGAGCGCGGCGCATTCACAGGAGCGGAGAAGAGTCGCATCGGGGCGTTCGAGGCCGCCGACGGTGGCACGGTCTTTCTCGACGAGATCGGCGAGCTACCGGTCGATCTTCAAACGCGCCTCCTGGGCGTCATCGAACGCCGACAAGTGCAGCCCCTGGGTTCAGCCAAAACCCGCAAGATCAACGTGCGTCTGATCGCCGCGACCAACCGCGATCTGCGGCGCGAGGTCAACCGTGAGACGTTTCGCTCCGATCTGTATTTTCGCTTGGCCGTGGTCGGACTGCACATGCCAGCGCTTCGCGATCGACCCGACGACATCCCGCTCTACATTGACGCATTCCTCGCGGATCAAACCGCGGCAGGGTTCGCGTTCTCGATCGACCCGGACACGATTGTGGCGCTCAAACTGCGACCATGGCCGGGGAACGTCCGTGAACTTCGCAACACGCTTGAGCGTGCGGCCGCGTTGGGTGAGATCGACGCCGCCATGTCGGACAGCGAGGCTGCACAACCGCAAGACCCAACCCTGCCCGACGGACCCTCAGACGGCCTTGTGCGAGAGTTCGCCGCCAAGGCAGACCCCGCGGTCCCGTTCAAGACCGGCAAAGCGCTCTTGGTCGGCACCTATGAACAAGCCTACATCGAGTCGCTGATGAAGAAGCACAACAACAACATCACACGTGCTGCCCGAGGGGCCGAGATCGACCGCGTGTACCTGCTGAGACTTCTCGACAAGTACGACATGCGGCCCAGCAAGCGCGGCAAGGTCAAGCGAACGACCTAGGTCGCTTAGCTTGCCGACGCAAGCGGCCAGCGTTCAGTTTTTGGTGAAGTACCGGGTCGCGCGTGCTCGACCCTCGAATCCGATCTTGCCGCTCTCGTAGAGACGGTTCAATGCAGCGCGAGCTTGTGCTGGCGTTCCGCCGGCCTTGCGGCGAACGTCTTGTGCCGAGCGAGGTCCGCTACCGCCGAGCAGGATCTCAAAGACCGCTGCGTCGTAGGCGGTACGACCAGAAGCGTTTCTAACGTCGACACTACGTGCACTCACTGCAGCGCTGCGACGTGGTGCGGCTTCGGCCGTTGTCTTGCGAGCGCCAGACTTCAGAGCCCACTCGACAATCTCCGCGACAGAACGACTCCCCCTGTCGGCGAGGTCCCGCAAAGTCATCTGATCGACGAGAGCTTCTAGTGCGTGTTGCGCAGCCATGTTTGCGGACGCTAGCCCAAAATGCGAGCCGCGTCACCATGACGTGCGACTCGCGAGACATAGATCGAGTGCATTGGTGCACTGTTAAAAACAGACTAGTGGTGACGCGCGAATCTTGTTGGTCGATGCAGTCCGCGTTGTGTCACCGAATTGACAGTTTTGCACTGTGACGCAACGACCAAACGGTGATGCACACTCTTTAGACTAGCCTGTCGCCTTGTTCCAATGCTCATCGAGAAGTTCGAATGCAGGCCGTCCGAAATAGTAGCCCTGCAGCATCTCTGGCCCGCAGGCGACCGCGACCGCCGCTTCTTGCTCGGTTTCGATCCCTTCAGCGACCAACTGTGAGCACGTTGCTTTTGCGAACTGAGCGATGAGTTCAAGAAGCCGGCGCTTGTGCTCGTCGGTGTCAACGTCGCGAATGATGCTTTGGTCAACCTTGACCACAGCGGGCTTGAGTTCGGCGAGTACGGACAATGTCGAGAATCCAGATCCGAGGTCGTCGATCGCTAGAGAAAACCCGGACTCTACCAAGCGCTGGGTCGAACGGCGCCAAGCCCCGACATCGTCAAGGCGACTGCGCTCCGTGATCTCCAGGACGATTCGTGCGGCGTAGGGCAGCAGTGGTTTGAGCGATCCCAACAGGAGATCGGGGTCGGCCAGTTGATGCGGATGGAGGTTGACGAACAGCCGTTGCGACTCTGGTATGCGCTCGGCCCATCCTTGCGCAAGCTCAGCCACACGTGCGCCTAACTCGTGAAGGCGACCGTTGTCCTCCGCAGCCGTCAGCACCGGGAGCGGCCCATTGAGCAGCGCGTGGCTCGAGCGCAGAAGCGCCTCGTACGCCGCGACCGTGCCGTCCCCCGCGTTGATAATCGGCTGCACTGCCAGAGACAGCAGATCTTCGGAGAAGCACTCGCCCAGCGCCTCGCGATTCGCTCGATGTTCCGCGGGCTCGAGGGTTCGTCCTTGACGCGCCGCAACCGCGGCGGCAACGGCGTCGAGGAGCTCTGCGCGGCGATACGGCTTGCGCACAACTTGCGCCACCGACCCGTGGTTGACGGCTCGAAGCGCGATCTCTAGGTCGAGAGCGCCCGACGCCCGCACGCCGACGCAGTTGGGGAACTTCGCGGAGATCAACGCGAGTACATCCAGACCGCTGGGTCCGGGAATGTCATAGTCGACCACCGCGATATCGAAGTGCTGCTCCTCGATGAGCCGCACGGCTTCGTAGCCGTCCTTCGCAGGAACGACGTCAAAGCCAGCGCGCCTGAGCGTCTCTGCGACAGCACTCAGCAGGGCGGGGGCATCATCAACGAGCAATATGCGGGGCATGGGCGGACTCTGGGAACTGCCCTCCACTCATAGGGACGCCCGGAGGTTCGATCCCATGTTTGGCCCGCTTCCGGCCGCCACCCGTCACGATCAGGGCACGATGGACCACATCACCGAGGCTCCCGCCCGCAGCGGAGCCACAACGCCGCCGCCAAGCGGGTAGGACTCGGGTACCGAGCACGGTCGACGCTCCAGCGCGACCCGCTCGACGTTGACCGCGCGACCATAGAACGCCGGCCCGTTTCGGCTCACGAAGGCCTCCAGCGCCGGGAGAGCTCCCGCGAGATCGAAGGCCTCTGCGTACAACTGCAACGCGGTTGGCGAGTTGTAGATCCCCGCACAGCCACATGACGACTCCTTGGCGCCGATCTCATGGGGGGCGCTGTCGGTGCCCGCGAAGAACTTGCCGTCGCTTGCCGTGGCGGCCTCAAGCAAGGCGTCGCGGTGATGAGCGCGCTTGAGTACCGGTAGGCAATACATGTGGGGTCTTAGCCCGCCTTCGAACAGCGCTCGCCGGTCATACAGCAAATGTTGGGGCGTCAGTGTGCCCGCAACAGTGTCGGGTGCATCGCGAACGAACGCCGCCCCCTCGGCAGTGGTCACGTGCTCAAGCACCACGCGCAGGCGGGGGAACCGCTCGATCAGAGGTCCCAGCGTTTTCTGGACAAACTCCGCCTCGCGGTCGAAGGGATCGCAGGCGGGATCGATGCTCTCCCCGTGCACGAGCAGCGGCAGCCGAAGCTCTTGCATGGCTTCCAAGACCCCCGTCACGGAGTCAAGGTCGGCAACGCCAGCTTGGGCGTTGGTGGTCGCGCCCGCGGGATAGAGTTTGACCCCGACGATGGCGGGGTGAGCCGCGGCCACGGCGATCTCCTCTGGCGTCGTCGTGGGCGTCAGGTACAGGGTCATCAACGGCTCGAACGCGACACCCGGCGGAACGGCTTGGACGATACGCGCTCGGTAGGCCATCGCGGCAGCGACCGTGGTCACGGGCGGCCGTAGGTTTGGCATCACCACTGCACGAGCAAAGACACGGCTCGTGTGCGGCACGACCGAGCGCAGAACGTCGCCGTCACGAAAGTGGACGTGCCAGTCGTCCGGCCGCGGGATCTCAATACGTTCGGTCACCCGGAGCACTTGCTCTGGCACGCTTCGAGACACTCGATGTAGTCATCGTTGTCCCCCTGGCCATCGGGCGTGAAGGGACACGTCTGCTCGCACTCGTTCATGCAGGCCGCGGGACTCACGGTCTTGCCGCCCTTACAGGCACCGAGTGCCAGGCCCAGCATCATCCCGACGGTCACGACGGCAAAGCGAACCCGACCCGCGATCGTCGATCTGTCGGTCATCGTGAACCAGCCTACCGACAACGCCCCACGACGTCCAATCCCGTCGTGGTGTCGCATACTGCGCCGGAGCTGCCGTGACCGAGACCGCCGAGACCCTACGCGTGCTCTACCTCGACGAGCACTATGTCGCGATCAACAAGCCTAGTGGGTTGTTGGTCCACCGGCAGCGCGGCGTTGCGGGCGAAGCGGCGGCGCTGCAGCAGGTTCGTGACCACGTGGGGCAGCACGTCTACCCCGTCCACCGCCTCGATCGTTCGACGTCGGGCGTGCTCGTTTTTGGCATGACTTCCGATGCGGCTTCGCGCCTAGCGCCAGCGTTCGCCAACCGCCTCGTCGACAAACGCTACGTCGCGGTGGTGCGGGGCACACCAAGCGAGCGCGGCGTCGTGGACTATGTGCTGCGGGACGAATCCGATGGCGTGCGACGAGACGCCGTGACCGAGTTCGCACGCCTCGCGGTCACCGAGATTGACGAGCCTGTGCCCCCTCACCCTACCGCGCGCTACTCACTCGTTGCCCTGCGTCCACGCACGGGACGAACCCACCAACTTCGGCGTCACATGGCTCACCTCCGGCATCCGATCGTGGGCGATGTATGCCACGGCGACGGGCGCCACAATCGCGTGTTTCGGCGTCGCTTCAACTCGCATCGGCTGCTGCTGTGGGCAACGATGCTGCGTTTCCAACACCCATACACCGACGTCGAGGTCGCACTGCAAGCACCGCCCTTGGACCCGGAGACCCTGCACGCACTCGGATTTCCGACCCATCCGGCCACCGATGTTCTTGGCCCCCCGTTTTCGTGACGTGCTGGGTTGCCCTCAGGTGGCGTGGTTCCGTTACACTCCCCGCGCATGCGTACCTTGACCTTATTGGTGCTCCCGCTGCTCGCACTCGCAGGCTGCCCGGACGACGGCGACAGCACTGCCGCTTCAACGGGTTCTAGCGGCGCGGCGACCCCGACAAGCGCGGGCGCGGACGACGACG
>JAESSZ010000536.1 GCA_016763875.1 Nannocystaceae bacterium | reverse complement strand
TCGAGGCGGTAGCAGTCGAGGCGGTTGCAGTCGAGGCGGTAGCAGTCGAGGCGGTTCCCGTCGAAGCGCCGCCAGCCGAGACCGACGAGCCGGTGGCCGTCACGCCACCTCGTCCGAAGCCGAAGCCGGTCAAGAAGAAAAGACCGTCCGGCACGACGAAGAAAAAGAAGAAGAAGACGGACCTCGATTCGTTCATGCCCGGGATGTAGATGCTGCACGCGATTCTCTCTTTGTCGCTCACGATCGCCACCGTTGCTCCGGGTGGTCTGCTGTCGGATCCAGAGGCTCAGGCCAAACTTGGCGAGGCTCGGGAGGCGTTCGAGCGCGCCGACTACGGTGCCGCGGCTCTCGCTATTGAGGCGGCGTACCTCATCGAACCCGTCCCTGGGTTGCTGTATCCGTGGGCCCAGGCCGAGCGTCAGGCGGGCCAGTGCGAGTCGGCGATCGATCTGTACCGCCGCTTTATCGAGACCAATCCGGAGCCCGAACTCGCGGAGGCCGCCCGCGGCAATATCGGACGGTGCGAGAGCGAACTCGAGGATGCCGACCTCGTTGTCGTTGACGACGATATCGTTGACGAGGCCGAGGATGAGAATGACGATGGGGATGACGACACGGCCGCGGTGGAGGACGTGTCGGACGAGGAACTCTTCGGCGATGAGGCCACTGATCCCGAGCCCGAGCCCGAGCCGGCCCCCGTCGTGTCCACCGAGAAGGACGATCCGCCCAAGGCCAAGAAGTGGTACGCCGACCCAACGGGTGGCGTCCTGGCCGGGCTTGGAATCGTCGGGGTTGGCGTTGGGGTGGGACTGCTGGCGGTCGCGTCTGGCAAGGCAAAGAAGGCCGCCGACGAGGACACCAACAACGACTATCTCGACGCACGGACAGGGGCGACCAAACTTCGTAACGGTGGCGCCGCGGCCCTTGCGATTGGGAGCACGTTCCTACTGGCGGGCGTTATCCGCTACGTGGTCGTCGCCAAGAAAAACAAGGCGAGGACCGCATCGATTTGGATCGGCCCTCGCGGGGTCGCTGGCGTTGCCTGGGTTGGTCGGTTTTAGCGTGTAGCCGCGCTACGCCCCGGTCAGAAGCACCGAGATATTCCCCGCCGTTTCGTTGGCGGTCACCAGGTCAAGGAGGCCGTCGTTGTTGAGGTCGGCGGCCGCGATGTCGACGGGACCTATGCCCACCGGGATCGTGGCCACCTCCTGCAAACCTGAGCCGTCGTTTCGGAACAGGATGATGGCGTTGCTTGCGAACGCGGCGACTGCCGCGTCATCGTCACCGTCGAGGTCGAAATCCGCGACGACGATCGCGCGGGGAGAGATGCCCGCGGGCAGTGGAAGTTGGCCCACGAAGCCGCCGATGCCGTTGCCCAAGACAACGGTGATCTGGTTCGCGGCGGGGTTGACCAACACGGCGTCGACGTCGCCGTCGCCGTTGAAGTCCCCGGCGGCGACCCGCAGCGGAACGTCGCCCACACCCGAAGTCGATGCGCCGCCGAAGTCTCCGAGGCCGTTGCCCAGCAGCAGACTCATCGTCGAGTCGCCGTTGGCGGTGAGGATATCCGCCACCCGGTCGCCCGACAGATCTGCGATGACCAGCGCCGCAGGGCCCACACCGACACTGAAGACCACGGACGGGGAGAACCCCACGCCCGCTGCGCGCTTGAGGATCACCGCGTTGGTGGTGACTTCCGTGACGAGGACGTCGTCGTCCATGTCGTCGTCGACATCGAACGTGACGACGGCGGATGGCGTCATGCCGATAGCAGTTGCGACGGCAGCGTTGAACATGCCGTTGCCGAGCCCGGTCAGCGTCGTCATGTTGCCGGCCATCGCGTTGACCGTGACCACGTCTAGGTTGCCGTCGGCGTTGAAGTCTCCCAGTGCGATATCAACCGGATCGAGGCCGACTGCGGTCGCGCTGGCCACCCCAAATCCTCCGTTGCCGTCGCCCGGACGGTACGAAATGGTGCTGTCGGTGCCATTGGCGGTGACAACGTCGATGTTGCCGTCGCCATCGATCGTGTCCAATGCCAACGCGCGTGTCGCCGCCCCCATCGAGAACGGGGTGGAGACCATCGCGAAGCAGAAGTCCCCGGGGTCCGCGCTCCCATCGCCGCATACTCCCTGGGCCCCGCTGTCGGAGCTCGAATCGCCGTCGCTCGAACTCGTGGTTGAGCCACTTGATGTGCTGTCTGCGCCTGGGGTCTGGCACGTTCCGTCGATGCACGCCAACGCCACATTGCAGGTCTGGTCAGGGCGGCACGGACACTGCAGCGCACCCTCGATGCAGTCCTCAGATC
The DNA here is from genome assembly GCA_016763875.1 of Nannocystaceae bacterium. GTDB lineage: Bacteria > Myxococcota_A > Polyangia > Nannocystales > Nannocystaceae > JAESSZ01. The sequence goes on along the minus strand of JAESSZ010000536.1, from coordinate 14,579 downwards.
CCGTGGAGGTGCTGACGGCGTCGGTGGACCCTTGTCCGGATTCACTGCCGCCGCTACCCGTGGTGGGTAGTGTGGTGGTGGGACCGCCGCCGCCTCCACCATCGTCACCCGAGCACGAGAGCGCCACCAGACCCACGAGCGCAATCCCCCGCGGACCGCGTAATCCAAGCTTCATGCAGACAGTGTGTCGCGCCCGGCATCACCGGTCAAAAAGAAGGCTTGTGGGCCCCCCTGGCCCTCCTTTGCGGGGCGATGGCGCGCAGTTGGCCTGCCGTTGCCGGCTGGCCGACGGCAGGGTACCGTCGGCGCGCGAATGTGCCGCATCTTCGGATTTCGCTCGGTTATCCAAAGCCAGGTTCATCGGAGCCTGGTGAGTGCTGACAACGCGCTGATGCAGCAGAGCGATCGGCATCCCGACGGCTGGGGGGTGGCCTACTACAACGCTGGGGCGCCGCACGTGATCAAGAGCGTGGCGTCCGCGATGGACGACAACCTGTTCCAGCGCGTCTCGGGCATCGTCTCTTCAGAAACGGTGCTCGCACATCTCCGCAAGGCGACCCAAGGGGCGCTGTCGATCATCAACACCCACCCGTTTCAGTACGGGCAGTGGGTGTTTGTCCACAACGGCAACCTCGCGGGGTTTTCGGAGATCCGGGACGAGTTGGTGTCCCGGGTACCGCCCGTGCTTCGCCGCTTTATCCTCGGCGACAGCGACAGCGAAGTACTCTTCTATCTCTTGCTTGGGCATATGGCGAAGCGGTGCGAGCTGCATCGCGCGGGCTTCCCGATCGAGGACGTCATCGCTGCCGTGCGGGATACCGTCGCTGAGGTCAGCGAGTTGGCGGGTGAGCCGTGTCTGCGAGACGACGGACCCCCGACCGAGACCTACCTAACGTTCGTGCTCACCAACGGCACCACCATGGTGGCGCACCAGGGCGGAAAGGCGCTGCATTTCACGACGTGGAAGAAGCGTTGCCCCGAGCGCGATGAATGCCCCAGTTTTGGATCCGAGTGCGAGCAGCCGACTCAGAGCGGCTTCGTCAAGCACTTGGTGGTCAGCAGCGAGCCTCTGCAGGGGCACAACGTTTGGACTGCGATGGCGCCCTACGAGATCATTGGGGTCGATTGGCGCATGCAGTTGTCTCGCACGACGGCAGCCTGATGTCATTGCCTCAAGAACTCCCCCGTTGGTCTGTTGCTGCGCTCTCCTCGCTCGTGAGCGCTATCTTGCTGTGGGCGGCGTGGATGCTGCCCTGGCGTGACTGGACTGCCTTTGCCGTCGTCACCATGACCGTGGCTGCGATCCACGGCGTCACCGCGCTGGCGTTCGCGGCCGGTTTGGGTGTCCGCGGCAAGCTGTGGCGGGTCCAGGCGTTGGCGGCGTTGTCGTTCCAAGCGTGGCTGACATGGAACCTCGTGCGGTCTGCGGTGTACGTCGCGGAGGTTTACGGAAGCATGGGCCAGGGCATCGCTATCGGGCTGGTTGCGGTCATCGCCGTGCTTGCTCTGCTCATGGTGCCGACCTCGGTCTGGGCGCTCGCGGCGACCGGTGGCGTGCGTGCGACTCGTCAGGGCAAAGTCGCCGCGGCGGCTGGCACCCTGTTGGTGACATGCGGCCTCGTACGTGCCGACGCGGCCGCTCAGTTCACACCGTTGGTCACCGAGGACCGCGCCGCGCTCACGGCGATGGTTACCCGGGCGGTGCATCCGATCGCGGGCGAGCCGGATCCGGCGTCGCCCTCGCTGATGTCCAAGCAAGCGGTCACCTGCGACACGCCAGTGTCGGACGTCGGCGTCACAGTCATCGCAACGTTCATCGGCCGCAACGTCGCGGGCACGCCAGAGGCGACGACGCGCTGCATGCAGGGCCCGGATGTGCCCGGTACGCTCGCGGCGCTCGACGACGTGTTGGCTCAGGAGGCGCGGCCGGGCCCGATCAAGCTCGACATCGTGACCGGGGTGAGTGCGCTGACTCCGGTCTTGCCCGTCGCGGACGCGCTGTCGATGCGGCCAGGCCTGGACGGCGTTTGCGAGGGCACCCGGTGCCTGATGCCGTGGCAACTGTTCGCGATCGAGGCCTTCACCGAGATGATGCCGTTCCCGACGGTGCCCGACTTTCGTTTCGGCATCGATCCCGTCAAGCTCCGCGCCGCGCTGGTCTGGCCGGACTCCCCACTGCGCCCAAGTGCGAGCGTGGAGGGGCTGGTGCGAGTCTCGACTGCGAGCTTCGTGGTCGACGCCCAAGGGGTGACGCACGCACTGCGTCGCCTGCGGGTCGATGGTCCCGACCTCACCGCCGACGCCGTGGCCGACACCATGGCCGCCGCCGAGGCGTACATCCTCGATGCGCAGCTGCCCGACGGACGCTTCAAATACAAGCTGCACCCAATGACGGGGCAGCTCACGCAACACGGCTTCTCGCTCGCACGGCAGGCCGGAACGAGTTTGGTGATTTGCGAGTTGGCGCGCGATCGACCGCGGGCGAAGCAGGTCGCCACGCGCGCGATCGAGATGCTGATTTCAACGGGACTGCGGTCGGGCGATCTGATGGGCTTGGCGTATCCCGTGGCCAAAGAGCACAAGCACGTCCGACTCGGGAACACCGCGTTGGCATCGATTGCGTTGCTGAGTTGTCGCGACCTGGTGGGCGATACCTTCGACGCCGAGATCGGGGCCATGGGCCGGTTCCTGCTGGCGATGCAGCGCGCCGACGGGGGATTCAACCCGAAGTTCTCAGTTGAGGATGGCGCGCCCGTTCCTGGCGCGGATCCTCTCTTCGCGGTTGGGCAGGCAGTGTACGCCTTGAGCCTGCTCGAACGCCTCGTGGCGACCGAGGACCTCCCCGAGCTGCCCGCAGTCGAGGTCGTCAACGAAGCGGTCGAGCGCTCGATGAACTACACGGCCAACGAGTTCTGGCAGTTCTTTGGTCGCGACTTCTTCTGGGTCGAGGAGAACTGGCACTGTCTGGCGGCGCGGGCGTCCTTGCAGCACCACCGCCACGACGGCTACGAGCGGTTCTGTCTCGAATACGCCACGTTCAAGGCGCGACTGGTTCTCGACGAGGACAGCGAGGTTGACCGCGACTACGTCGGGGGGGTGAGCATTGGCAATCTGACCACCCCCCAGACGACCGCGACCTCCGGGCTCTCGGAGGCGATGGCGGCGGCCGGGGCGATCGCTCGGTTTCGTGGCGAGGACTCGGCGGTCTTCGAGCGCGCACTGACGTTGACGCTGCCCTTCGTGATGCACAACCAGTGGCGTGCAGAGTCGTGTTTTGCGTGCACCAGCGAGCACACGGTGCTCGGCGCATTTTCAGAGCACATGGCCTCGCCGCAGATTCGCATCGACTACGTCCAGCATGCCTTGGCATCGCTGGGCCATGGCGGTCGCATCCTTGGCCTGGTCGACGGCTCGTCGGTTCCCGCCGCGCGCCAGTAACGACACGATGCAACGCGTCGAGCGCATCTACCCCGTCGTGCTCGGCCTGGCGATGTTTGCCGCCGTACTCTCGCCGTCGTTGCGCTCCCCGCCCACGGACGGCTTCCCGCTTTCCAACTACCCGATGTTCTCCAGGGCGCGCAACACGGCGGCGATGCGCATCGCTCATGTGGTTGCGTTTGACGAGGGTGGTCGCGGGCGTCCGGTTGCCCCGCATCTGTTGGGTTCCGACGAAGTCATGCAGGCGCGTCAAACCGTTCGGCTCGCCGTACGTGCAGGCCGAGGCGTCGCCCTCGATCTGTGCCACCGCACGGTGACGGCCATGCGGCAGGCGGGTGGTAGCTGGGCTGACGCCGTGCGGGTCGAGGTTCGCGTCGATACCTACGACGCCATCGCCTACTTCGAGGGCGAGACGCGGCCGCATGCCAGCAGGACTATCGCGTCGTGTCCGGTGGAGGAGTCACCGTGAGCGCTCTGCTACAGCGTTTGGGCGCGTGGTACTGGCTGCCCACGCCTGCGCGCCGCTTGGCGATGTTGCGGATCCTGATCGGCGGCTACGCGTGGTGCTACCTGGTCGGTCGCATCGCGGCCATGATCAGCGTGACGAACTTTCCCGATCGTCAGTTCGATCCCACCGGTCCCGTCGGCTTGCTATCCACGCCGCTGCCCGCCGCTGGCGTTTGGGCTGTCACCGCGGCTGCCGTCGTCGCGGGTGGGGCCTTCGTCGCCGGGTATCGCTATCGCGTGGCTGGCCCCGCATTTGCCGTGCTCCTGCTTTGGGTGCTCGCCTACCGAAACTCGTGGGGCATGGTCTTCCACACCGAAAACCTCATCGTGCTCCACGTGGGCGTGCTGGGCCTAGCCCCGTCGGCGGCAGACACGTGGTCGCTCGATGCGCGCACACGTACCGCACCACAGGATCATGGACGCTACGGCTGGCCCATTCGACTGATGTGCATCCTGACGGTGACGACGTACGTGCTCGCTGGCGTCACCAAGCTTTCCATTAGCGGTCTGGACTGGATCACGAGCGATACGTTGCGGGGCCTGGTTGCGCACGACAACCTCCGCAAGATCGAACTCGGAGACATCCATTCGCCGATCGGCGCGGCACTCGTCAGCCAAGGGTGGCTGTTCCCTCCGCTGGCGGCGGGCTCCATGGCTCTCGAACTCGGGGCGCCGCTTGCGTTGCTCGGACGCCGCGCGGGCAAGGCGTGGGCACTCGGCGCATGGTCATTTCACACCGGGGTCCTCGGCGTGATGGCGATCATGTTCCACTACCAGGTGTTCGCGTTTGCGTTTGCGACGTTCTTCGATGTGGAGCGTTTGGGGGACCGCATCCTGGCTCGGTGGCGCGCTCGCACACGACGCTAGGCGGCCGACGAACTCGAACCCGCGCGTATCGCCCGCGCCGGAAGACGAAAGGGCGGCAAGCCGAGACGGTCGACGATGAGATCGCGTTCGGCGGTCAGCGAGGGCGCCAGCGCTCGCCACCGCGGCAGTGCGTCCGCCAGACTTCGCTCGCACGACAGCGCGCGTAACTGGCCCAGCGCAGCCTGTTGGCGGACGATCCGCGCTATCGCGAGTGTCGTGTACAGGCGCCAGGCGAGCAGCGCTGGGATTATAAGCGCGGCCTGCACCCACGGACTGATGACGTTCGGCGAGCCAACAATGAGTGCCGCTGCGCCCACGGTCCCCACAGCGCAGCCGGCGACACTCCACCCGGCTGACCCCAGATTGTTGACGTCGCTGCCGGGGGGCCGCAGCAGTCCCATCGAGCCGACCAGCCGGATCTCAGTCGAACGGTCCGCGGTCGCGGCGCTGTGGGCGCGTTCGAAGCGCTGCACGCTGAGCACGACGCGCAACCGCCCACGCACGACGACGAAGCGCGTGCCCTGGACCGGCCCCGAAAGCTCGAACCTGGCCGTGTCGTAGCCTTCGTCGTCTGGGAAGTGACGCCGACACAACTCGTCACAGGACGCGACCAGTTCGTCGAAAGCACGTTCGGCGCCACGATCGGTTCGATGCGAACGTCGCGTGATGCTCCACGTGAGTCGCTGGACGTCATCCGCCCTGGCCAACGTCGTGCCGTAAACCGCCAAGACTAATTAGCGTAGCGAAAACGAAGCGCGCGTCCATGGCTCCACGTCTCGGCGCGCAAATCGCCGAGCGACAGAAAATCGCCCGGCGGTTCAAGAACGCTCGCGCTGCGGCGTTCGTGCGGCAAGCTCGCTGCCGCAACACTAGTACTGCGCCTTACGGCACGGGCGTGAACGCCAGGCGGACCTCGACCTGCTGGTCGCCGTCCGCGAGGCTGAAGATGAAGTTGTCGTCGCGCCAACCCTCGGCGTAGTCGACCACGATGGTGTGGTCGCCGAAGCTGTCATCCGGGTTGGGGAACCCATCGGCTTCGCGCAGGTTGATCGTGATCGAGAAGCTATGGCCCGACTGCGGCACAACCGGGATGATCTGTGACGCAATGTTGCCGTTTTGAGGCCAAGTCTGCCCGCTGCCGATGGTCACGTACTCGTCATCGTCCCGGTCCATCAGCTGGTAGGCGTTGGAGGCTTCGTCCCAGCCGCGGATCGTCCCGTACAGTTCGAGGTCCCCGCCAGGGTCGGCGCCATCGCTGACGACGTACATGTTGCGCAGCGTGAGCTGCACCTTTTGCGTGACGCGGACACAGTCCTGAACGTCGTAGTCGGTGGTCAGAGCGAATCGTGCGGGGCTGTTGTCGGCGAGGTAAGCCAGCTTGTAGCCAATGGCCGCCCCCGGTGAGTCCTTGGAGTAGGTGCCACCAGACTGTAGGAACGTCGCGATGCCGTCAGCCCCTTGGATGGCCTCAACGGCGACATTACCGTCGCCACCGAGGATGAAGGCGGTAATCTGAGACTCCGCGAGCACCTCGGAGTGGGTCAGCGACACGCTGCCGTCGACGTCCACTGCCCCCGTGCTGAAGCCGAACTCGAGGGCGGCGCGGAGCTCCTCGCTGGAGAAGTTCGACGTCACCGCGAAGTAAACGATGCGGCCGTAGGTCACCGAAGACACGTAGGTTGGCGGCTCGTCTAAAAGGATGTCCTCGACGTCCTCAAGGGTGACGTCCGTGTCCAGCATGTCGGACGGGCGGCCGGGCGGGTCGATGTCGACCGTGTAGTAAGCCTGGGTGAAGTTGACCAGGAAGCGGCTGTTGCGGTTCTGCTGGTCGAACTCCATGCTCGCCGAGACATTGCCGGACATCCACGAGACGTCCAGCCCGAGCGCGAGGCTCAACTGCTCGGACGAGTGCACCTCGCTCATGTCGTAGGCGATGTTGGCGGGCGTGTTGCCGATGACCTTCGCGCTGAGGATGTCGGCCATTGCTTCGCGAAACGCCGATAGCGTGGGCTCGTCCAGGGTTGCCGATACATCCCCGTCCAGCACACCTTCCAGCGAAGCCGAGAAGGTCAGCGGTGCGCGGTCGAAGACCTTGGGGGTCAGCGTGCCGTCGGCGATCGACTCGCCAGCGATGATTGCGCCTGGGAACAGCGTTCCGGAGTTCGAGGCAAACGCGACGATCTTGTCGAACTGCTTGGTCTCCGCGAGGTTGGTCGTGGAGCACATATAGTCGCCGTTTGAGGCGGGCTCGCTGGCCTCGCCCTCGACCAAGGCGTTGCCCGCGGTGTCCAGAGTCCCGAGACCAATGATGTAATCATCGATCTCGTTGTTGTCGTCCATCTCGCCCGTCGTGTCGTCGTCCAGACCGTCGTCGTCGAGCCCGTCGTCGGAGTTGCCGCCGTCCGTGTCGTCGTCATCGTCGTCCATGGAGAACGCGTCCTCCCCGGTGTCAGACGAGTCACCGCTGTCGCTGTCACTCGCGTCTCCAAGGGGTGAGGAGGCGCGGGGCCCATCTTCGCCGCACCCGGTCCAAGCCAGCAACGACAGCGTCGCGAGCGAGAGTCGGCCGAATCGACCAACGATGGTTTGGTTGCGCAGGACGTCCACGGTTTTGCTTGATGTGGTCATGGGCAAACAGTGCAGAGGCCGAAAGCGCACTCGAACCTACGTTGCACCCGCCTATCCTACACGCAATCGAAAACCCGCTAGGTACTTTTGTGGCGCCCACGCGAGGATCTGGGAGCCTAGACCCCGCCCAGGGCGAGATCTAAAGGGGCCCAGTTTCGCGTGGTCCCTGGCACCGACGCGCGATCCAGAACGTCGAAGAACGCCTCCGCGTGTTGCGCAGTATGCCCGACGACGACAGGTAGCAGGTCTGGTTGCCCAGCACACGATTCACACAGTGGGGTGGATTGCGGCTCGGGCACACGTTGCGAGCCGCGTTTCCAGCCAGTGGCAGTCTTGTGGTTTTGACAGCAGTCAATGGCCTGCTGCCCCCTGACTTGAACGTAGTGTTGACCACGTCTTTTCCAAAAACGGCTGTGCGTGCACGAATTTCGCTATCTACGGCATAAATGTGCTTGCCGCCCTCGACCCGTGTGCTTGATTGAAATCGCTAGAGCCGGGGGCGGTGAGCCACATGCCCCAGGTGCAACCCGAGGAGTGGGGACTCCGCGAGTTCGCACGGGCGAGTTGCCACGGAGGAGAAACGCGCATGGTCAGGTTCATTTCACGGGCAGTACTTTGTCCTCTGCTACTCACGGTCGGCTGCTACACGGGCGGCCCCCAAGAATCTCTGGGTGACGGTGCCGAAGATGGTGCCGACGACGACGAAGTCAGCGGCGAGGACGGGGGCGGCGGGCCTGGTACGCCCGCCAACCTCGAAGACACCGGGATCTGCGTCGACACCAGCCGCTTCTTTCAGGAGCAGGTTTGGTCCGCGGTCATGTCGCAGCAATGCGTGGGCTGTCACAACACGCAGGGCGCCGCGGCGGCCACAGACTTGGTGCTTCAGATGCCGGACTACCCCGGCTACCTCGAAGTCAACGAGCAGACCGTCTCGAACATCGCGCGGCTGGAGATCGGGGGGACACCGCTGATCTTGCTGAAGCCCACCGGGGAAGTCCCGCACGCAGGTGGCAAGATCTTCGACGTCGACAGTGAGCAGTACGCGGCGATGGCCGAGATGATCGAGCGCTTTGAGGCGCCAAGACACTGCAAGGACGACGCTGCGATCGCGAGGTTCTTCAAGGGGCTGGTCGAACTCGACGACGGCGAGACGCTGCGCAAGGCCGCCCAGATTCTAGCAAACCGCCCGCCAACGACCGACGAGTTGCTGACCGTGGCCAGCGGTGGCATCCAGGGGCTCGACGAAGTCCTCGACGCGCTGATGGAGGAAGAGGTCTTCTACCAACGGCTCATGGCGATCTTCAACGACCACCTGCTGACCGACGGCTACCTGGCTGGCGACGATGCGGTCGATACGGTGGACATGACTCGTTTCCCCAACGCGCGCTGGTACGAAGGCCAGGGCGATGCGATGCGAGACATGACCAACGACATGATCGCTCGGGAGCCGCTCGAGCAGATCATGTGGGTCGTTCGGCACCATCTTCCGTTCTCAGAGATTGTCACGGGCGACTACCTGGTGGTCAATCCGTTCTCAGCGCGCAGCTATGACATCCCGCTCGAGTTGTTTGACGATCCCGACGATGCCTCGGAGCGGCAAATCTGGTCGTTTGACGACATCCCGCAAGCGGGGGTGCTGACCTCGTCCGTGTTCCTCAATCGGTACCCGTCGACCCCGACCAATCGCAATCGCCATCGTTCGCGCGTGGTCTTCGACCTATTCCTGGGCCTGGATGTCATGCGACTCGCCTCGCGTCCGCAGGATATTGGCGCGAGCACGGACCACAACCCCACGGTCAACAACCCGACCTGCAACGTGTGCCACGAGAACATCGACCCCATCGCAGGGGCGTTCAAAAACTGGGACGACAACGGCCACTACCGGCCGCCTGCGTCCGGTTGGTACCCGGAGATGCCCGCGCCTGGCTTCGGCGAGACAGACCTTCCGAACGAGGCTGCAGACCGTGCACTCCAGTGGGCTGCCGAGTCGATCGTCAACGACCCGAAATTCTCGCTGGCAATCGTTCGGTTGGCCTACGAGAGTCTCACCGGGCAGTCACCATTGCTCGAACCCAACCAGCCGACCGACACCGACTATCTCGCTCGGGTGCGTGCATTCGAGGCGCAGGATTGGGTGTTCAAGAAGGTCGCCGACAAGTTCAAGGCGTCTGACTTCGAGCTGCGCGTGGTGTTCAAGGAACTCATCAAGAGCCCCTACTTCCGCGTTATCAACGCTGCCGACGACCTCGACGAGGACCGCATCTTGGAACTCGCCGAGATGGGCACGGCACGGCTCATTCCGCCCGAGCTCTTGCACGAACGTATCGCTGCGACCACGGGCTACCCGTGGCAGAAGAACGGCACCAACGTCTTGCTCTCGGGGCAGTACTACCGCTTCTATTACGGTGGGATGGACTCGGTGACGGTGACCACACGCCTCACGGAGATGAACGGGGTGATGGCGAGCATCGTCGCCCGCATGGCCAATGAAGTCGCCTGCACGGCCACCGGACTCGACTTCGCCAAACCCGAAGACGCGCGCCTACTCTTTACGAAGGTGTCGATCACCGACACGCCCGACGTCCTGGGCGGCGAGGAGCGCATCCGAGACAACATTGTCGCGCTGCGAGGTCGTCTCATTGGCCAGGTGCCAGACGAGGAAGAACTCGACCGGATCTACGCCCTGTGGGAGGGCGTGTGGGGAGACGGCAAAGCGGGACTTGCAGCTCCAGTCGATCCGTATCCGGTGAATCTTCCGGGCCCCTGCCAGGCAACGACGGACCCGATCTCCGGGGCTATTGCCGAGGAAAACCAAGTCATCGCGGACCCCGACTACACCGTCCGCGCTTGGATGGCAGTCATGAACTACCTGCTGTCGGACTTCGACTATCTGTTTGACTAAGAGGGAAAGGAGAGAGCAACGATGGACCGTCGAGATTTTCTAAAAATGGCTGGTGCTGCTGGCATGGCAGTGGGCGCCGCTTCTCTTTACCCTCGCGCGCAAGCCGGGCTTTCCGGTGGTGGCACGCAGGCCGGTCCCTACCAGGGCCCGCTGTTTTGCTTCTTTCAGGCCGTCGGTGGCTGGGACCCCACGCATCTGTGTGACCCGAAGGGCAACGAGCTCAACGCGGGTTTCGGCGAAGGGGACATCCTCAGCGTTGGTGACATCAACTACGCGCCCATCCCGGGAGCGACCGAGTTTTTCACCGCGCACGGCTCGTACATGACCGTGATCAACGGCATGGACGTGCAGACCAACTCGCACGACGCGGGCCGTCGAAACATGACCAGCGGGCGTTTGGCCGAGGGTTATCCGAATCTCGCGGCGCTTATCGCAGGGGCAGGGGCCAGTGGGCTACCGATGGCGTTCCTCACCTTTGGCGGCTACGAGTTCACCGGTAGCACTGTGCCGCCAACACGCGACGGCAACCAGGCGAGGCTCACCGAGCTGGCCTATCCGCATCAGACCAACCCGGGGAATCTCGAAACACCCGCGTACTACATGTCCACGGCGGCGCGCGACATGCTCGAGGCGGCCAAAGAAGAACGCGCCAACGCCATAGCCGACAACCAACGGCTGCCGCGATTCAGCAAGGCGGTGAACACCCTCATCACCTCCGTTGAGGGTGCCGATCAGCTCAAGCTGCTCGATGAGATCATGCCGGAGCCGGACGCCAACCCGGAGTTTCGCAAGATCCAACTGGCGGTTGCGGCCTACAAGGCGGGGGTGGGGGCCACCGCGAACTTCGCGATGGGTGGCTTTGACACCCACTCCAACCACGACGCGGCGCACATCCCACGTTTGACCAACATGATGGCGCAGGTCGACTTTCTCTTTGCCGAGGCTGAGCGGCAGGGCGTTGCCGATCAAGTCATCGCGACGATGGCATCGGACTTTGGTCGCACGCCAAACTACAACGGTGGCAACGGCAAAGACCACTGGCGATACACCTCGATGATCGTGCTGGGCAAGGACGTGCCAGGCAACCGAACGATCGGCCGGAGCGACATGGGTCACTACGGCATCCCGCTCGACCCCGATACGTTGGAAGAGGCCGAGAATCCAGACGAAGGCTTCTTGCCCGAGCCCGCCCATGTTCACCTGGCGCTGCGCAAGCAGTTCGGCGTCGAAGACTCGGTCTTGGCGGAGCTGTATCCGCTCTCGGTCGAGCACTCGATCAAGTTCTTCGGGTAGTCAGCTCAGGCAGCCAGCGCGTGACGGACCCGCGTTCGTCACGCGCGGCTATATCGACAGCTGTAGCCCGCGGCACCGGACGGGCGGAAACTTATCCCGCCTTCGTCCCAACGCATGCGTGCTGGCCGCTAGTCGGTGACGCAGCCCTGTTCGATCGTGCAAGCGTTGGTGCAGTCGTCCGAGCCGCTGCACGCCAGGGTGCAAGCCCCGCCCGCGCAGTCGTCGATGTGGCAGCTGGCACCCTCGGTGCACGCCATGCTGCAAGAGCCACCCGCGCAGTCCAGATTGCAACTCGAGTCGGCCTCGCATGCCACGGAACAGCCGCCCTCGGCACACGTGAAGTCGCAGGACGCACCGGCTTCGCAGGTAAACCCGCAGCCCGAGCCGTCGCATTTTTCCGAGCAGTCGTCCTCGCAGACGCAGGCTTTGCCCTGGACACAGGGGTCGGCGTCATCGCTGCAACTGGGCAACGCGCAGCCGAGTGCAAAGCCCAATGCCGCCCGCCAGACAATCCCCCTGAGTTTCGTTTCGCGTCGTTGCATTTCACCTCCGAGGTGGCCAGCGGGGCGCCATGTGGGTCAGTAAAACCTTCGACACGGGCGCCTCGAGTGCGAAAGCGCACTGTTGGTCAAGCTCGGGGTGAAAATACGGTGGTTTGGTGATCAGCGGTCAAGCAGACGCTTGCGAAGCATTGCACGACTGGGACCACCACCGCCCCCGGCCCCCCTCCGCCTAAAACCGGAGTCCGGCGATAAAGCCAGGCCACGCCCGTATCCGCGACGTCCTCGAGGACCGGTCCAGCACGGAGTAGGAAAGCCCACCGCGTGACAGCGGGGTAGCGTCTCTTACCGTGCGGTCCACTAAAACGCGCACTACAGGCCCGCCGTACAGCGTAAGTCGAGGCCGTATCTGCCAGCCAAACGCGGCCCTGAGGCTTGTCATTCGCGAGATGCGTCCGTCGAACTTTAGCCCGCGGGAGTACGCGTGAGCGGCCAGGTCGGTGTCGAAGAAGAAACGTTTTCCGATAGGAACATGGCCGCCAATGCCACCGCCCGCCATCCAGCCGCGGCCCTCGCCGAATGGATGCAGTCCCATGCTCAGAAACGTATAGGTGTACTTGGCGCCGACGCGAATACCGACGTTGAAGGCCGCCGCATCAGAAGTCCATACTTCCGGGTGCACACCATATTCCCGGGTTGCGCCGATGAGTCCGATCGAAGCCTTGGCCTCGTGCGCAAAGTTGATGAAACCGATCTGTACGCCGCCGACTTTATGGGCAGTGTTGATGAGTGCGATCTGCGTGCCATGGTCCATGTCACCCGCGTGGTTCACGAGCCCGATCTGAGCGCCCGTACCGATGCGCCCGGCATGGTTGACGAAGCCGGTCTGTGCGCCGTTGAGTTCGCCCGCTGAGTTGTAGAACATTGCGAGCTGCCATGCTTCGGCGCGGCCACGCACAATCGCGGCCCCAAGTGCACCGACCAGACCGTGCATTTCCTCGTCCACGATGACCGCGCCAAAGGCGACGGCGACTCCGTCGATGCGGGCGGCCCGGCTCCAACCCGCGGCGACGGAAAAAACGTTGCGGATGCGCTTGTGGCCCGACTGACCGTTGATCGACAGCGGTGGGAACAGCGAAGCGTTGAACGGCACCTCATCGTAGCCACTCGTAGGGGGGGGAGGTGAGCCGCCGCGCGACACGGTGCCTTCGCGCGTAACCACCGTAAGCCCGTCGTTGGTGAGTTGGGCGGGCCGCCGTCCTTCGGCCAAGGTCACGTCGGCGCGCCGGAGAGTCTCGCCATCGTCCACGGTGATCTGGTAGTGGCCCGATTCGAGCGCCAGCAGGACCGGTCCCGTGCCGACGGCCTTGTAGAGTTCCGCGGCCAGATTCCCCGCGCCGTTGCGCACGAAGATGCGGCCACCGACCTCGGGCATGATTTCCAAACGCGCCGAAGTACGTCGGAGATCGGTCATGATGAGATCGCCGGATCCTGCGAGTTGAATGTCGTAGGCGGCGTGCTGTGCACCACCTCGGGTGGCCTCCGTCCGCGCGAGCGTTTCGTCGAAAGCGAACTCGTAGGCCTCGCTCAGCGTCACGAGCTTGTCTTTGTTGACGTCTGCCGCCCCGCGCATGCCCGTGGTGAGGTAGTGCGTGAAGAAGGACCCGCCGACTCGGTCCGACTCTTGCGCGGCCTCGTCGGCGGAACTGCTGGTCAAAAACGCATGGCCCTCGACCTTGGTCGTCGACCCTACGAGAAAAGGGGCGGTCTTCTTCCCACCCTTGAGTCGCGTGAATGCTCCGGACGCGCACGAATCTAAGATCGCGATCTTGACGTCGGCCGGGGCGGACTTCACCTTGGTGCGAAGTGCCGGGTACTTGACCAGCGAGCCTCCCAGAAGCAGGCCTTGCTCGTCGGAGTGGCCGGAGTAGTAAAATACCAGCTGTAGCCGAACGTTGGGCCCGGCCGCAGCGCGCAGGCGCTTGTTCATCGCTGTGAACGCGCCGTCGAGCGAGGCGGGTGTCGGCTCGTTCAGCTCGATGAGATCTTCACTGCGGACGCCGCCGAGTTCCTTGAGCACCAGCGCAATAGCGTGCGCGTCCGAGCCCGCATAGCGCAGCCGGACCCGGTCATCGCCGCCATCGTTGGCACCAACGACCAGGGCGAAGCGGCGCACGCTGGTCATGGGTGCGCTGGCGTCGGGAGCCGTTACCGCGAGCGGACGAGCGTGCGCAGGACCGGCCATAGACGCGACGAGCACGATCCACGAACAAAGCAACCAGGCGCCCAAGGCCCGAAGTCGGCCGCGGTGCAGTGCGTATGCGTCGAGCGGTGTCATGTCAGCGAGGGGGGGACTCCTTGGCCGGGGACTCCTTGGCCGGGGACTCCTTGGCCGGGGACTCCTTGGCCGGGGACTCCTTGGCCGGGGACTCCTTGGCCGGGGA
>JAESSZ010000535.1 GCA_016763875.1 Nannocystaceae bacterium | reverse complement strand
CGGACGACTGCCTCGCATCGCCGCCTCCGCGTGGTCGTACACCCTCATTCGGCTCGAGTGCTCTGTCCGCAACGCTTCGGTCATTGGCGTGGTTGGAGGCGGGGGCCTTGGCGCCGAGTTGTTCGAGGAGCTCGGCTACGGCCAAGACGATCGCGTCGCGACGTTGCTGCTCACCCTGCTCGTACTGACGGCGGGCGCCGATCTCACTGCGAGCTGGACACGAAGGCGGCTCCGGGGGAGCTCCCCTCCGCAAGCACGGCGAAGCGTGGCGCTTGTCGCGGGCGTGAGCCTTGGACTGTCGCTGTTGTGGCTGGTCCCCGCCGCGTCCGATGTCGCGGCACGGTTCGCGGTCGACGATCAGGGTTTTGCGGCCGACAGTCTGCGAAAGCTGATGCAGCCAGACCTACGTCCGACGATACTGATGGCGGCGTTCACCTCCTGCGCGGTCCCACTTGCGATGGCCTGGCTCGCCACCATGGGCTCGGTCGCCGTTGCCCTCACGATCCTCCCGTGGTCGTCCTCGTACCTCACCCAACGGGCCGCGGGTCTGTCCGCGGCATCGACGATGCGTTGGGTCCCGGTCTTGGTGCTGCGCGCGACGGCCCTGGTATCCCGAGCGATACCCGACGTCGCCTGGCTGCTGCTGTTTGCGGCCGCCCTACGCATGGGCCACGCAGCCGCGTTGGTCGCCTTGTTTCTCCACTCAACGGGCATCCTGGTTCGCGTATTTTGCGAAACGGTAGACGACGCGGGGGTACGCGACCGCGTTCACGGTCCGGGAGGCCGCGCGGCGTGGCTGGCCTATCGACTGCAACCCCGAGTGCGCTCGACCATGGTCACGCACTCCGTCTTGCAAGGTGAGGCCAACCTCCGTGCCGCTGTTGTGCTCGGCATCATGGGGGCGGGTGGTCTCGGTGACGCTTTCCATACCGCTGTGACCTACTGGCGACTCCCGCAAGTGTCGACCTTCGCTATCACGATGGTCATCATCTTCGTGGTTGTCGATCGCATCGCGCGGTGGCTGAGCCGCTGGTCGGTGCGACGCGCAACTACAGCCAATACGTCGGCGACCTAAAAACTCACTCGCGTTGCTGGCCAATGGTGCTAGCTTGGAAAACCAATGCCGCTCAACCAAAAAGGCGCGCCCATAGCAAGGGCGACAAATTCCCAAGGCGGGGGTCTGCACTCGACGTAGCCACGTGCGTCATTATTGCAGCAAGACCCCCTCCGGCCTCGCCGTTGGGGGTTTTTACATTCCCGGAGTCCATCATGTGCACCTATCCCGACATCACCATCACCGACGATTTCCTCGACG
This sequence comes from Nannocystaceae bacterium, assembly GCA_016763875.1. Classification (GTDB taxonomy): domain Bacteria; phylum Myxococcota_A; class Polyangia; order Nannocystales; family Nannocystaceae; genus JAESSZ01. The sequence continues at coordinate 8,536 of JAESSZ010000535.1, read as the reverse complement.
ACCACGCTGCGCTGTTCAGCCAGTTGGTCGCGAGCATCGACTGGGATGAGGGCATGTATGCCCGCAAGACAGCATCGTTCGGCGTGCCCTACGACGGGCCGGGAGCAGCGATCCATCGAGCCTCGTTCCCGCACGAGCTCCAGCGCGTCGCCGACCGGCTCGGCGAACGCCTCGGGTGGAGACCCAACAGCTGTTGGCTCCACTACTTCGCTCAGCGGCGCTCGGCGTTGGCAATGCGAGCGGAGCCAACCGATACGTTGGACCCGGGCTCGGGCGTCGCCATCGTCTCGACGGGTGCGACCCGTGTCATGGTTTTCGAGCGCGACGACGGCAGTGACGTCTGCGGGCGCGAACTCCGTCCGGGCTCTCTGTTGGTCACGGGGCTCGCCTCGCAGCGTCGCTGGCGACACGGCGTCCCCGCCCGAGCGGGCGTCGGACCGCGAATCAGCCTCACTTTTCGTCGAGTCCTCGGCCAACGGTGCAGCGTCAGCGGTTCGAGTTCCCGCACCGCTTGATTGACGAGGTAGCGGTCACCCCTCCCGGTGACCGCTACCTCGCGTCACAAGCGCATTTGGGCCTGCACCTAGGTCAGGGCGCCACGACGGTGCGCGACACCACTCCCACCTCCAGCTCATCCCATACGAGCCTGGCCTGCGCGGCCACGCGGGCTAGAATGCATGAGCGAGGTTCGCCATCTACCACGTCGCTTTCACATTCATCCTGATCGCAAGCGTCGCTGGCGCTCCCACTGCTGCAAACCCGCTTGGCGAAAAAGTCGCCGCGAAGAAAGCCGCATCGCAGCCGACCCCGACCCCAACCCCGGTTGCCGATGCCCCAGGCACAATCACGCCCAGCGAGGACACGGTCATCGAGGCCTGCGACGGCACGCGGACCAAGGCGACGGACAACGCTCATCTACTACAATGTGAGCGCTGGAAAGTCGCGTGGCGGGAGGGCGGAACCGTGTGGGGCTACGTGTCGGCCGCGTCGTACGACGAGGTCATCCGGGAACGTGAGCGCCAGCTCGGTTTTGCGCGCCAGTACGCGCGATTTTTCGAGCAGCCATTCGACGAACGCTACGCCGACCCGAGCGATGCAATCTGCGATACCTGCAAGCCGGACAAACCCGTTGGTCGCTGGGGCGAAGGTCAGAAATTCGGAGACAGCACCGCTCGCAACGCTATCGACGCCGCCAAGGGCGATGTCGGGGCTCTCGACAAAGCCCTGGCCGAGCACCTGCCCCGGCTCCGAGAGATTGCCGGGCTGGCGCGCGAAGTTGGGGTCGACAAGGCGGCCAAGGCTCACGCCAATCAGATCCGCCAGGGCATGCTCGACCTCGCCAAGGCGCGACTGGCCCTGGACAACGCCAGCATCTTCCGCTCGGCTCGCGCCGCAAAAGGTGTCAGCAAGACCGTCACCAGCCGCACCAAAGAGCTCGCGGTCAGTTACGCCGCGTTGATCCACGCGGTCGGCAAAGAGGTCGGAAAGACCCACGGCGGCCGCTTCCAGGAAGACAATACGCAAGGCCCGCAGCGGCCCTTTCTCGACGTTGTCTTCGAGGGTTCCAAGGTCACGGGGACCTACGTGGTGGGCGCGGCCCGCTCGACATGGTTCACAGGCGAGGTCGCGCTCGACGGCGCGATCACTGGTCGCTCGCTCGTCGCCCCTGAGAACGGTCAGTTGACCTGCCAAGACCACAGCGAGGCGTGTGGCTTCGTCTATGTCCCAGCGGTGCTCCGCTTCTCGGAGAGAAAGGCCCCGGACCAAAAGGTCTCCGAGGCCGCGGAGTTGTGGTTTCAGCAGTCCAAGTGGGTCTTGGCCAAACCGTTCTCGCGATAGCAGCAGCTAGCGACGGCGGCGGGTCAGACCGAGCAACGCCAACACAGCGAACGCCCCCCAATGCCCGCGACCTTGGCCTGGTACCACGCTGCAGCTGGCTGAATCGCCGTCGCCACGCGACGCCGGCTCTCCAGGCTCAGCGCCGTGCACAACCTCGGTCTCGCAGTCGTCCTGTTCGCACTCGATCGCCGTCGGCGTGACCCGCAACGCGTCGACCTGGAGAATCTGGCCAGAGACGCCGATGGCGTCGGTCATCCGAACTTGCTGCGCCTCAACATCGGCGCGCAGCGAGAACACACCGAGGTCAAGCCACCCACCTTGCGTCTGATCGATGTCGACCACGCGCGAAGCGGCGGCGTCGACGATCTCGTACTGGGCGTTTTTGCCGCTGGTGTGGTCCGGATCGATGTGCACCGCGAGGCGGTACTCGCCATCTTCCACGGGGTTGAGTGACCACACCGCAACGTTATGCTCGGCCGTAACGGTCGACTTCGTCCAGTTCAGCGTGCCCCCGACACCCTCGTCCTCGGTGCGCCAATACTTGGCCGGCCCATTGAGCTTGAGGCACTTGTCATCGTTGTCGATGGTCGTGACCCCGTCGGCAACGATCTCGCCGCAAGGCTCGCCACCGTCAGCTTCGATGTCGGACTCGCCCACGCAGTCGCCTTGCGTCTGCTGCAGCTCGATGTCATCGCCGTAGTAGTACTGCAGGATCTCGACCGCGGAGTAGCCCCGCTTCTCTGCCAGACACTGCGCGCCCCATTGCGACAACGCACCGCGGTTTTGGCCCCAATCTCGGTCCGTAGTCTTGTGGCGCCAAGCGATCCTGGTCTGCGTAATGTTGTCGCCGCTGCGACCTTCATTGTACGTGACCCACTTTTCCGTGTTCCCGACCCCCGAAGAGTTTCCCGTGCAGTCGGCGTCGGGGGTTTTGTCGCCCGCAACGTAAAACCCGATCGTCAGGTTTTCGTTGTAGCGCAGGACCACGCCACTCGTTTCCTTCACGGCCTGTCGATGCAGTGCCGACGGCGTACGACCGCAACTAAAGACCTGACAACCCTGGCCGTTGCAAATCTCTCCGTTGGCGATCGCGTGGTAAAATGCGTACGAACGCGCCGCCACGGCTTGCGCCTTGAGCATCGCGAGGTCGGCATTGCCCGGCGCCTCGCAGGCCAAGACGTTGGGCAAGTACTCGGTCTCCATGGCCTTGGTGCCGTGATTTTTGACCTTGATGCTGCAGACCGCCGCATCCGGGCTGGCGACGGTGACCGGGTCAAACGGCGCCAGCAGGGGTAGCTCGCGGAACTCCGCCTCCGTCGGCCCTTCGTCGTCGCCACAACCCGTCGGCAACAGCAGCCCCATTCCCATCACGATTCCCCATCGTCGCAGCATCTACACCTACAGTGCGCACCACCCACCCGAGGTTCCTCGGGTCACGGCAAGGCTCGCCTATCGGCGCTGGGAGCGTGTTCTCTGGGTTCGGCCTCTCAGGGGCCAGCTGCTACGGGTCCGCAAAACATGTGGGCGGGCCCACGCAGACGTCCTCACATGTTGCGTCGGTACTGCCCACCCACGCCATACAGTGCCTCGCTGACCTGACCGAGCGTGCACACCTTGGTCGTCTCCATCAGCTCGTCGAACACGTTGCCGCTGGCCACCGCGACTTTCTTCAAGCGGGCCAGGGCAAGCTCAGAGGCGTCCGCATTGCGACGCTTGAAGGCGTCGCGAGATTCGATCGCATACACCTTCTCTTCGTCGCGCGCGCGAATGACCTCTCGCGGCACCACCGTCGGACTGCCCGCGGGGTCCAGATACGTATTGACGCCCACGATCGGCAGCTCGCCGCTGTGCTTGAGCGACTCGTAGTGCAGCGACTCTTCCTGAATCTTGGTGCGCTGGTACATGCGTTCCATCGCCCCAAGTACCCCGCCGCGTTCCGAGATACGCGTGAACTCGGCCAGCACCGCTTGCTCAACCAGGTCCGTCAGCTCCTCGATCACAAACGCGCCCTGCAGAGGATTTTCGTTCTTGGTCAGCCCCAGCTCGCGGTTGATGATGAGCTGAATCGCCATCGCCCGCCGCACACTTTCTTCGGTGGGCGTGGTGATCGCCTCGTCGTACGCGTTGGTGTGCAGTGAGTTGCAGTTGTCATAGATCGCGTACAGCGCCTGCAACGTCGTGCGGATATCGTTGAAGCCGATCTCCTGCGCGTGAAGGCTGCGACCACTCGTTTGGATATGGTATTTGAGTTTTTGCGAGCGCGCGTTGCCGCCGTACTTCCGCTTCATCGCCTTGGCCCAGATTCGTCGAGCCACACGACCAATGACCGAGTACTCGGGGTCAATGCCGTTGGAAAAGAAGAACGACAGATTCGGCGCGAAGTCGTCGATCTTCATGCCGCGCGAGAGGTAGTACTCGACGAAGGTAAACCCGTTGGCGAGCGTGAATGCCAGCTGGCTCACTGGATTCGCCCCCGCTTCGGCAATGTGATAGCCGGAGATCGACACCGAGTAGAAGTTTCGAACCTGGTGCTCGATGAAGTACTCTTGGACGTCGCCCATCATCCGCAGTGCGAACTCGGTCGAGAAAATGCAGGTGTTTTGGGCCTGATCCTCTTTGAGGATGTCGGCCTGCACGGTCCCGCGGACACGATGCAGCACGTCGGTCTTGATCCGCTCATAGACCTCTCGCTCGAGTACCTGCTCGCCAGACACGCCGAGCAACATCAACCCCAGCCCATCGTTGCCCTCAGGGATGTCGCCTTGGTAACTCGGCCGCGTCAGCCCCTTGGCAGCGTAGATCGCGTCGATCTTGGTCCCGATGTCGGCAGCACCGCCTTGCTCATGGATCCACTTCTCGCAGCCCTGGTCCACAGCGGCGTTCATGAAGAACCCCAGCAGCATGGGCGCGGGCCCGTTGATCGTCATCGAAACCGACGTCATCGGGTTGGCGAGGTCGAAGCCCGAGTAGAGTTTCTTAGCGTCATCGACCGTCGCCACCGAAACCCCTGAGTTGCCGACCTTGCCGTAGATGTCCGGACGTCGATCCGGATCCTCGCCGTACAACGTCACCGAGTCGAAGGCCGTGGACAGCCGTTTGGCTGGCATGCCGCGAGAGACGTAGTGAAACCGTTGGTTGGTCCGCTCGGGCCCGCCTTCTCCCGCGAACATCCGAGTCGGGTCTTCGCCCTGGCGCTTGAGCGGGAACACGCCCGCGGCAAACGGGAACTCGCCCGGCACGTTCTCGGTGAGGATCCAGCGCAGTACGTCACCCCAGTCGCGATAACGCGGCAAGCACACCTTGGGGATGCGCAGATGCGACAGCGACTCGGAGAACAGGTCCTGCTCGATGACCTTGTCGCGGACCTTGAAGCGATACTTGTCGGCCTTGTAGCGCTTGACCTGCTGTGGCCAATCGCTCAGCACACGCTTGCAACTGCGGTCCAGGCGGTCTTCGAGTTCCTGGTAACGCGCGATCAAGTCCTTGAGGTACTCGGGCTCGCCTTCGACATGCTGAACCGCCTCGACGATAGCGTCGTTGCCGTTGTCGACAATCTCGACACTCTCGCGTCCAATGTTGCTACGCAGCAGCTCGATTGTCCCCTGCAGCTGGTACATCGTGCGCGCGATGGACGACTGTTCCTCCACGAACGCGTCGTAGGCCGCGCTGTCCTCCACGAGTTCCGCCAGATAGCGAACGCGGGCGGGCGGGATGATGAACTTTTTGTCATCGGTCACCACCGAGACCTGAAACGACGTCGCCAGCAGGGCGCCAGTCTTCTGCGCAACAGTCTCCATCAAGCGTCGGTACAAGACGTTGGTGCCCGAGTCGTTGAACTGCGAGGCGATCGTGCCGAAAACAGGCAGCGCGTCATCGGCCGCGTCGAACTTGAGGTGATTGCGTCGATACTGCTTTCGAACGTCGCGCAGCGCGTCGAGGCTGCCGCGTTTGTCGAACTTGTTGATCGCTATCACGTCGGCGAAGTCGAGCATGTCGATCTTCTCGAGCTGCGTCGCAGCACCGTACTCGGCGGTCATGACGTAAAGCGCGACGTCGGAGTGCTCCGTGATCTCCGTGTCGGCCTGACCAATGCCGGAGGTCTCGACGATCACCAGGTCGAAGCGCGCCGCCTTGCAGACGTCGATCGATTCGCGCACGTACTTGGACAGCGCGAGGTTGCTCTGTCGCGTTGCGAGCGACCGCATGTACACCCGCGGATCGTGGATCGCATTCATCCGAATACGGTCCCCAAGCAATGCGCCGCCCGTACGTCGTTTGGAAGGGTCGACCGAGATCACCGCGATGCGCTTGTTGGGAAAATCGACCAGGAAACGGCGGACCAACTCGTCAACCAGCGAAGACTTGCCCGAGCCGCCCGTGCCCGTGATGCCAAGAACCGGGATCACGTGCTCGCCCGGCGAAGGCAGCAGCTTGGCGAGCGCCTCGTACTCCTCGGGCCGATTCTCGGCGGTGGAGATCAGTCGACCGAGCACCTGCGAATCGGTGGCGGTCAGGTTGCGGACATCGGACTCACTGGGCGCCGTGGTTGCGAAGTCGCATTGCCGCAGCAAGTCGTCGATCATGCCCTGCAGGCCGAGCGAGCGACCGTCGTCCGGCGAGTACAGCCGCGTGATCCCGTGGGCATGAAGCTCCTCTAGCTCGCTCGGCAAGATAGTCCCGCCACCACCGCCAAAGATCTTCGTGGGCGCGCCAGCCTTGGCCAGCAGGTCGTACATGTACTTGAAGTACTCGACGTGCCCGCCCTGGTAGGAAGTAATCGCCACGCCCTGTGCGTCTTCTTGGATAGCGCAGTCGACAATCTCCGCGACCGAGCGGTTGTGACCCAAGTGGATGACCTCGGCCCCGGACGCCTGCAGGATGCGGCGCATGACGTTGATCGCCGCGTCGTGCCCGTCGAAGAGCGATGCGGCCGTCACGATGCGAACGTGATTGCTCGGGCGATAGGGCCCGGAGGCCGGTGCGGGCTTGGACTTGGCAGCGGTGGAATCCACGACGTGGACGGGCATACCCCACGGCGGGCATAGGGGTCCACGACTGCGCGCACGGCGAGCGGGTCACCCGCCGACCCCGACGCCGGAGGGGACTCACACACGGGCGCGGAAACGAGTGGCTGAGCCGGCATTGGTGCTACAAGCCTGAGCATGCGGGCTCTCCTTGTTTTTCTCCCCCTGGTGCTTGCAGCGTGCCCCAGCGACGACACCGCCGATGACCCAGCCGCAGACACTGGGTCGGGCAGCGTGAGCACCGGCAGCGACAGCTCGACGGGGACCCAGGGTCCGGCGGCAGGGTCCGATTCTGACAGTAGCTCGGAGGGAGGGTCCGCCAGCAGCACCGCCGACTCGACCGGTGCGGCTGGTCTGTGCGCGAACGAGTTTCCGGCCATCGTGACCGACATCGACGAGACGCTCACCACGGCGGACGGGGAGTTTTTCATGCAGCTGCAAGACGGGAACTACGACCCGTTGGAGCGAGACGGCGGGGCGACGCTCATCAACACGTACGCCGATCTCGGATACCGCGTGCTGTACCTGACCGCGCGCTCACAAACGTGGGTGACAGAGGTGACCGACGAGACCGCCCGCGAGGCCACGATGCGATGGCTCCAAGAGCACGGCTACCCGGTCGACCCGGAGACCACCGAACTCGTCCTGGCCCCTATGATCGTCCTTGGCGATGCGGCGCGCATGTACAAGGGCGACGCCATCATGGGGTTCCAAGCCGAGGGCTGGCGCTTCGACTACGCCTACGGCAACGCCGATACCGACATCGGCGGTTACGAAGACGCGGGCATCAGCAAAGAGACGACCTTCATCATCGGTGAAGAAGCCGGCAACGAAGGCACGGTCGCCATCGAGGGTGAGGGCTGGCTCACGCACATCGACTCGCACTTGCCTGGCGTACCCGAAGCCTGCGGCGACGACGGCTGACCGTCCGAGGTGACGCCGAAGCGTCCGAGGTCACTCGCTGAACGCCCGATGGAGCGCCTGCGTCAGAGGGTCGACTTCGGCGTCTTCACAGAACAGCGTGATCCGGATCGGGGAAGTGGCCATTGCCTTGACGCCAACGCCAATGCCGGCCGCCACCGAGCGCGCCTTGGCCAATTTGGCCGCGTTGCGCCCAACAAAGTCGCCCACCACAGACACCGCGCCGCAGTTCTCCTCGATCGCAACCTGGCCCATCACCCGCACCCTGAGCGCGGGCCAGTCCGGGACATCAGCGAGCGAAAACCACAGGTCTGCTATCTCGTGATCGGCATCGAGATGTAGGACGGGCAACGAGGCTTCGGCCGCCGCCGCGAGCATGCGGTCCATGGAATCGGCGCCGGTCGCCCGCAGACGGACCAGTTCTCGCACCGCCGAAACCCCTGATATCGCGTGGTCGCGGGTCAGCGCCTCGGGCCGATCGATACGAGTCCCGCCCCCTGCCCCGGCTGCACTCGAGGTTCCGCGCACCCACAGGGCCACACCGGTTTTCCGGGCAAACGCCACCGACTCCGCATGCAGCACCTTGGCGCCATGACTGGCCAACTCGAGCATGGCGTCGTGGGAAATCGCCTCAACCAGTTGTGCCGCATCCACCACGCGTGGATCTGCTGTGTAGACCCCGTCGACATCTGAGCAGATCTCGCAGTATTCCGCCTGCAGCGCGCCCGCGAGCGCCACCGCGGTCGTGTCCG
>JAESSZ010000534.1 GCA_016763875.1 Nannocystaceae bacterium | reverse complement strand
GCTCAGTTTCAGGCTGCCCAGCCGGATCAACTGGCGCGCCGCCCACTTTTGTCACCGTTTCCGCCTCGACCTCTGCCGCCGCTTCGGCTTCTACTTCGACCTCAGCGTCGGCTCCTGCCTCCGCCTCGACTTCCGTTTCCGCTTCTTCTTCGTCCGCTTCTATCTCCGCCTCCTCGCCCAACCACGGCGGGTGCCAGCCCGCCCGGATCCGTCGGTCGAGTTCAAGACGGAGCTCCTTTGCGCGCGCGAAGTACTCCTTGCGGGGCAACTGCTCGTTGAGGACGCAGAACTCCTCCCCCGTGAGACCAACGCAGCCAAAACACTGCACGCACTCGTCACAGTCGACGCACATCGTGAGGTACGAGCTGTTGCTGCACCCGGCGCACAACTCGCTGTGCGACAGTTTTTCCGAGGCGTCGCACCGACGGCACTGCGTCAGCGACAGGCAGTCGCGACACGCGAAGCAGTAGGTGCACTCGCTGCAGTTGCTGCACTCCGTGCAAAACCGGCAATTGTTGCAGGAAACGCAGTGCTCGCAGCGAAAGTTGTCGGTCCCTTCGGGCGGCGTCGCCGGCGCTTCATCTTGCGCGTCCATGAGGCCTTGAAACGCCTTCAGGGTGTCATCCAGGACGCTGCCCACGCCTCACAGCGTCTCACGGAACCTCCAAGAACGCCGACGAACGCGCCCATGCCGATGTCGCAGTCACTGCAGCGGGTCCCGTTGCCGCAATGCCCACGCTGCACCGTTGATCTGTGGTGTTTCCGCCGTATGCGCGATTCCCCGGTCCTCTGGTTGCGCGAGGTGGTGTCATCGGGCTTGTGGCACAGCGTGGGTCCGGTATTGTTCCGGCCCTCGCGTGCTTGCTCCCTCTAAAACGGTGATCCTCGCCCTCGCGCTTCTCGCGCTCGGCGCATGCAAAGCAAAGATCGGCGACGAGTGTCGCCGCTCCACAGACTGCAGTCTGCAGGGCGAGCGCATCTGCGACCTCTCCAACCGTGTCAACGGCGCGGGCGCCCAGTCGTCCAACGGCCAGGGCGAGTGCACGATCGAAGGCTGCGGCCGCGGAACCTGCCCCAAAGAAGCGGCGTGCGTCCGCACTTATGGCAGCGATTTTCTCAGCGTCGCGTGCGAGGCCGATCGCGAAGACATCGCAATCGCCTGCGATCCCGAGACCGAGAGCTGCGGCGAAGACTGCGTGCAAAGTTCGCAGCCTGGGGCGGCGTTGGTTTGCCCGCCACGCAACGACTGCAAACCGAACGAGATCTGCTTGCCCGAAGGCCTGTGCGCTGACGAGATCACCTCGCGCACCAGTTGCCGCCGAGAGTGCAAGAAAGACGGCGACTGTCGCGGGGGCTATGAGTGTCGCCGGACCGGATCCGACGGTGTCTATCGGGTCTTCGACATCGACAACCCCACGGACGACTCGCAAGTCGGGATCTGCCGGCCACGCGCCTGAGGGCCGTGACCAAGCGCCAACTGCGGCTGTTCGAAACGGCCCCCGTCACCATGGCGGCGCGAGTTCGGGCGGTCGTCCCCGATGATGCCCTCATCGCGACAGCGCAGCGGCTTCCGCCCACGCTTCGACTCGGTGCAACTGGCTGGACCACGCCTCGGTGGGACGGCTGGGTGTGGGAGCAAGCACGGTCCTCCGGCGTTCTGGCTCGCGAGGGCATCGGCCCCTACGCAAAGCACCCGCTGCTGCGCACGGTGTTCGTTGACGGAGCGCTCGGCTTGGCCCGCGATAGCGACGCACTCGCTCGTCTTGCCAGCGCGACGCCCGAGACGTTCCGCTTTGTCGTCGGTGCAGATCCTGCCCTGTTGTGGGGCCGCTTTCCAAACCGCGGTGGCGAAGGTGCCCCCGCGGACAATCCTCTGTTCTTCGATCCCGCGGCAATGGTCCAACGATGCGTCGCGCCATTTATCGATGGCCTGGGTGAGCGCGGCGGCGTGTTGCTGCTCCGAGTGCCGAGCCAAGACGCTCGCGCGCTAGGCTCGCGGCGTACGTTTCCACAGCGGCTGCATCGTCTTCTTCGAGCGCTACCGGCGGGACCTCGGTATGCGGTGGAACTACGCGACCACAAGCTGCTGAGCACGGAGTACGCGGATGTGTTGGCCGACTGCAACGCGATTCACTGCATGAGCCTGCACCCTTCGATGCCGTCGCTTGAGAAACAAGCCGAAGTCACCCGACCACTCGAGGCGAATACCGTGGTGGCGGTCTGGTCCATGTGCCTGCACTTCGACTATCGCGTCGCGAGGGGGAACTACGCGCCCTACAACGCGATCGTCGATCGTGACACGGGTGCTCGCGCTGCGTTGGTCTCGTTGTTGCGGCAAGCGAACGAGCTGCGCAAGGACGCGTTCGTACTGGTCGACAACATGGCCGAAGGTTGCGCTCCTGCCTCGATTGCTGAGTTGGCCGAAACGCTGGCGAACTAGCCCCTGGCAGTGCGCGGCTAAGCCACGGGCCGCATCCGGCCCAAATACCGGACGAGCGGCGGAGCGACGAGGCAACCCTGTTGTGATCACGCCCCCGGCATTGAACGCGCGTCGAACGCTTGTTCAAGCGGGTCTAGCGGCGGTCGGCCCTCCGCTCTCAACGGCCTGAAGGCGTGGTTGTCGCTACTGTTAGATCAGCTCGTCGAGATTGTCGATCTCACGCGTCATGCCGTTCGCCTTCTCGATGGAGTAGCTGTCTTGGGCCAGCGATTGGCTTTCAAGCGCCATTTCAGCCCAAACGGTCGCTGAATCACAGGCATGAGCCCAGTCGCGGATCCACAGCTCACGTTCGAAGAGGGCCTCAAGGTCGCGCTGGACGGACCCCAACTCAAGGACGACGGGGCGATCGAACGATCCGTAACGGAACCAGGTGTGCTGCTGCCCCTCAATGGCTGTTAGTCGCTTGCCCATCGCCTCCATCTCGGCGACGAGAACGGGGCGAGCGTAGTTTACGAGTTCCAAGGCCGCCGCGAGCCTTCGAGTCAACGACTCAAACACGTGGCCGCGTCCGCTGCGAACATCGGACAGTTTGGCCGTCGTCGGATCGTGCTCAAGCGCAGCAAGCCAAGCCCGGTCGCGCTCAATTTCATACGCCGCGCGAGTCAGGTCCTTGAGGCCGAGCTCGAAGGCGTGCCTCTGCAGGTAGGCCGCGGGGATGGCGACGACATCCAGTCGGTCGTCGCTGGCGCTGACGATCAGGCGGCGCGCCGCGAGTAGGTAGGAGAATGACAGTCGCGGGCGATGAAAAAGCCCGCCGACGCTCGTCGATGTGGTTTGGCGCTTCGATTCGCCAAAGATGACGACGGCGCTGCGCAGGAACTCGGGCGTCTCTTGATCCAATGGGTCGACGAGCATCGTGGACCATCGCGCGACCCACAAGCGGGGCAGCGGTTCTGCTTCCCGGGCGCCGATGACATCGCGGAAGTCTGCGAGAGCGCAGGCAGCTTGGAAACACGGGCACCGCTCCGTCCCGATCTGGGTCATCGACGAGGCGCAAAACTACCCAACTGCTTTGACCTGCTTATGTCCGTGGAGGTATGCTAGCTCCGCAGAGAGGTCAACTCTTTTGAGCTACGATAATCTTGTCCGGGGCCAATCTTCGCTCCTCCTAGGCAAAGGTCCGCGGCGGGGCGGTATTACGCGGCTATTGCGGGGGGTCGTGGGGGTTGCCTTTCTTGCGACGTGCGCATGCAACTGTGACGAGCGCTTGATTGCGGAGGAGCCTGACTACCGCATCGAGCCACTGTGCGAGGTTCATTGCTCGCGCGTGATGGAATGCGCCTTCCAACACTTCGGCGACGTGGACTTCACGGACGAAACCGGTTGCTTTCAAGTCTGCGTGGAAGACAGAGTGTGGGAGCGGACATGCGCAGACGAGAACCAGGCGCTTCTGGAGTGCATGCAACAACTTGAGTGTCCAGATTTCGCTCTGCACTACACAACGCCGCGTCCCCAACGGCCGTGCGGCGCCGAGCAGACTGCCTATAGCGCTTGTCTCCCAGGAGATGTTCGACAATGACAAAATCGATCAGATTGTCCACGCTCGTCTCCTTCGTCTCCTTCATCTGTGCGAGCGGGTGCATCGTCGATCTGGACGGGACCAAAGGGGATCGCGTGGCAAATACGCGCAATCCCTGCTGAGGGGCACCGAAAAGACAACAATCAGGCTGGCGATATCCTGGGAGTCGACCTTGCGAAGGGTGACTACGTCCGTGGCTGGTGGTGCGTTTGTCCCGACGCGAGTGACATCGTCTCGGCTGGCGTCGCAGGTTCGCTCACTCCTGGCTCGGCGGACGAAATTTGGTACACGGCGTGGCTTTCGCAGTTCAAAGACAACACCGAGAACAGTTGTCTTGAGCGAGCCGCAGATATCGGGACCGAGTTGGGCACGGTGATTAAGTTCGATGGGCCGCAAGACGTCACATGCGAAGATGCGCTCTTGGACGAAGTCCCCTTCCAACAGGGGGACTGCCTGCTGGACTGCAACGGTGAGTTGCCGCCGATCAACGCGACCGAGGGCGCGCCCGAGCCGCCCGGTACCAGTGGCAGCGATGGTGCCGACGCGGAATCCGCCGAGGTCAGCAGCGATGACGGCGGGGTGCATGTGTACGGCGTGGTCGACTGGGACGATGTGATCCTGGCCGTGGGCGCAAACAGCTATCGATTTGATTTGCATTTCTACTACGAACTGCTGGACGACCTTAGTGTGCTTGGCGACGACTACCTCGCCGTCGGGATTGGAACTTCCAGGTTGTCGCACCGAGGCTTCGAGTTCGAAGTTGTGGGCTCGGAGTCGATCGCAGCGGCGCTTGAGTTCCAGGAAGGCGATGTTGTTTGGGAGTTGAACGGCGAGCCGTTCGAGAGTCTTGAGGACGTCACTACGGCCTTCGAGGAACTCCACGACGCGCTGGACTTCACCGTCAAACTCGATCGTGGGACGACAACCGTGACGAAGACGATCCAGATCTACGACCTCGGGACGTACCCTTACCCGTAGGTGCGCGAGTCATTCGGTGGGGCGTTGAGAGTCGGAATCAGAGCGACCGCCCTCGGGCGTCCAGCGTGGCGCTCAGTCGATACCCTCAGCGCTTAGCTGCAAGGTCGTCGATCAACCGCTTGCGAGCACCCAGCGTTTGTTCGGACACAACCCAGAATCGGTCGCAGGATCGTGAGGTTGCGTGCGTACAGCCGTAGGCCTGCCAACCACCCACGCGGACCACTCGATGCCCCGAATCTCCAGCCGGTCTGCATTGTCGAAATCGACCAGATCTGATTGGCGTTGGGGCGATGAACGTGCGGGAACTCTTCGTCTTCGGCGCGAACGACGATCGGCATGGCTTCGGTCCCGGCCAATTATCGCGCTCGCACGGCGTAGGGCGTAGCTGCGCCAGCTAGATGATCTGCGTAAGGACGCGTTCGTACTGGTCGACAACATGGCCGAAGGTTGCGCACCGGCCTCGACTACCGAGTTGGCCGGAGCGCTGGCGAACTAGCCCCTGGCAGTGCGCGGCTAAGCCACGGGCCGCATCCGGCCCAAATACCGGACGAGCGGCGGAGCGACGAGGCAACCCTGTTGTGATCACTGCGTTTACGGAACTGGTGCGGTGCGTGCTCAACAGCCACACACCATGACGGCAACGTTCTCGAAAACTACGCTCGCCCTGCTCGTCCGACGCTCGCTCTGCCGTGTCACGCTTCACACTAGCGTGCTGCTCGCGATGCTCTTTGGGGTCGCGATGGCCTCCACTCAGGCACGGGCAGCGCCCGCGGCATACGAGTCTCTCGCCGCCGTAAACACGTTGCAGCTCGACGGCAAGATCAACATCAACACCGCCTCGCCGGACGAACTCCGCCTGCTTCCGGGCGTTGGCCCAGCCACCGCTGCGAAAATCTTGGCCTACCGCATCCGACGTCCGTTTGGGCATCCGACGCACCTGCTGCGGATCAAAGGCATCGGGCGCAAGACATTCAACACCATGCGGCGCTACTTGACGGTCGAGGGAGAAACCACCCTTCATGTCCCTGCGGACCCTTGAGTGACGTGCTGTTCCGGAGGCCCGCTCGGGGGCGGCGAATGTTCGCTCCCGGGCGGGTGGATGGATGGCAACGACGGCGAGCCCCGGTTCACCTCGCTCGGATAGGCGTTCTGCTAAGGTCGCGCCGTGCTGCGTGCCCTCCGTCCCGCCGTTGCTTTGGCTGCTGTGCTCTGTACGAGCGCGTGTGCCCACAAGAGGCCCTACGCGTCCGGCCAGGGCCCGAAGGAGACCGCGTTGCTTTCGCTGGCACAACCACAGATTGAAGCTGTGCAAGTCCCGAAAGCGAAGGTTGTTCTCAACCGAGCGCTCCGCGGCGACATGGCGTTCATCGCTCAGGCACCTGGCCGCTTCCGCGGGGGTGTGGCGTTCGCCGGCAACGAGCTCGTGACGCTCGCGTTCCACGAAGAGGGCTACGCCCTGCGCTACAAACTCGACGCGTTTCCACAGGGTTACTACGAAGGTCCCCCCGACGGTTGCGCCGTACAGGCACTGCTGGGAATCAACATCGAAACCGACTCGCTCGTCTCGCTGTTGCTTGGCGGCGCACCGCTCATCACCGCGCCGTTCGAAGTCCTCGACCAGAAGTGGTCCCGCAAGAAGGGCTGGGAGGCCCTGGTGATCCGCAACGATCGCTACGTCGAGGAACTCCGGTTCGGGCTCGTAGACTCGAACTGGCAGTACATCGGCGGAGAGCTATGGGAGCGCAACGGCGACGGCAAGGGCAGGCGACTTTGGGCGGTCGAGCATAAGTCGCTCAATCGCCACGGTGACGCGGTGCTTCCGGGCCGCACGCTCGTATCCACCCCCGGCAAGCGCAGAGACGATCTCGTCACGATCATCTACAAAGAGCGCAATCTCCACCCGGCCTTCGCACAAGAGTCTGGAGACAGTGGCGACGGCGATGGCGACGACGGCTGGGACGACGGCGGTGGCGACGACGGTTGGGACGACAGCGCGGACGAGGACGGCGGTTGGGACGACAACGAGTCGGCCGCGGTAGAAACACCCGCCACGACCGGGCCCGAGACAGCGCCCCCGCCCGAGGTAAAGCCGCCGAAAAAAGCGGAGGCAGAGCCGGAATCTGCGGCGAAAGAACACTCCGCCGTTCCGGACGTTTTTCGGCTTCAGGCGGGCACGCTGGCCACTCAGGGCGATCTCTGTCGCCCGCGCGGTTGAGATCCGCGCGACTGCTGGCAAAAGGGATGACGCCGCGGCGCTAGCGAGGATCCCAAGGCCGTGGCGCGAGACCGCCGCGACCCATCTTGTCGCGCACAAGCCAGCCGCCACGCGATCGCTTTTCGAACAGACCGAACCGGATGTCCAAAGCGAGCTCAGCCGTAAGCGTGGGCAGCAACACTTGACCCGTCACGCCCCAACGCCGGGTCCCGACGCGAGCGAACAGCCCGCCACCAAAGCGGACGCGGACACGCGAGGGATTGCGGAGATCGGCGCCCGGGTCTTCGGACGGATCATCTTCGCGGACACGAACGACGCCCGCGTCAAAGCCACCGGAGATCCACCGCTGCCCAACACTCATCGAGCCGAGGTACCACTGCGCCGTCTCTTGGTACGATGGCGTGGCGAGGTCGAGGTCGACGACCGGCGCGGGGTAGAGCGTCCAGTGGTAACTGGCGCCCACCGCGATCGACTGCCACCGCCAAAACGCGACCGCCACCCTCGGCGAAAACTTCGGCGAGTTGCTTCCAGGCAACCAGTGGGCGGTGACCCCAAGCGAGAGATGGTCCAGTAGGCCAAGGCTCAGTTCGAGCCGATACTTGTGGGGGACGCCACCCGCGACGGCGGCT
>JAESSZ010000533.1 GCA_016763875.1 Nannocystaceae bacterium | reverse complement strand
CCCAGTCCCAGTCCCAGTCCTAGTCCAAGGCCTGCCACCACCAACATTGGGGTGGCAAGGCGCGATACTGCAGCGAGGCGAGTCATGATGGTGTCGTCCGTCGTCCGTCGTCCGTCGTCCGTCGTCGTGGCTTATAGCGCCGCGAGCTGCAGCGCAGCATCACTGGCGACAACGAACTCTTCGCCGCCGTCCCGAACCAGGAAGTAGAACCAGCCGCTCGAAACGAAGTGCGGGAACAGAGCCTTCACGCCCGAGCCCAGGTTGGTCACCTTGCGCTGCTCACCCGTGAGCATATCGACGATGTAGATGTTGGCACCGCCGTCCTCGTAGTGATGGGTGACGAAGAACCGCTCGTCGTACGAGATGTTCGCCTTGGCCCCTTCGAGACACACCGTCGCCAGCTCATTGCTGATGTTGAAGATGCTGGTGTCACCCGATGGGGTCACAGACACTTCGCGGATCGAGTAGCCGAGGCTACGCCCACCGGGACCGGCGATACGACTGATGACCATGCGCCCAGACGGCGACAGGACCGAGTCGCCTTCGAACGGCGAGCCCACAATGACCGGGTCTTGGGCGCGATAGCTCGTGCCGTCGAAGATCATCGGGGTGAACTTCATCGTCGAGTTAGCAACGAACCCAGCGGTCGGGTCGTTGTTGCTGCTGCCAGAGTCGCTGGTGAACTGCGAGTTGATGATGAAGTAGTCACCACCGTTGAGCCCGCGCGCGACGTGCTGGTACAGATTGATGCCCGACTGGCGGATGCAACCGTCTTCGGTGAAGTCGATGTTGTCCTCGGTGAGCAGCAGGCTTTGGTTACAGATACCGGCACCGTTGCCGCCGCCCTGGAACATGAAGCCGCTGTTGTCCGGGAAGAAGCCCGGGTCGAAGCTCGCCTTGATCCCGATGTCCTTACCGGTCTGAAGGTCGGTCACCGTTGCGCCAAATGAGCCACCGCCGTTGCCGACGAAACGGCCGTCAGCCGAGGTACGAGTCCAGAAGCTCGTCGTGAAGGCCAGCTTGGTCAGCTCTTTGAGTGAGCCTGCGTCGGTGCCCCAGCGGGAGGTACGGTCGGTGAACCCGGAGGCAAAACAGTCCGCAACATCGCCGCCGTCGGGGCAACCGAAGTTACGAACGCCGTTTTGTTCGTTGACTGCCGACCAACCCTCGATCGCCATCGCATTGATGTGCTCTGTGAGGTCTGGGTCCGCGCTCGCCACACAGGTTTGAGGTGGCGGCTCTTCTTCGAGCACGTCCTCGAGGTTCGGGATGCCGTCGGCGAACCACTTTTCGACCACCGCGTACTCGAACTGGCTGAACTTGGGGTGGTTGCCCTTGGGCATGGAGACCCGCGCCTTGAACTTGGCGTACTCCACGATCCAGTCGTCCTCGCCAAACGCTTGGAGGAACAGTTTGCGGAAGTGGGTGTACTGCACGCCGGTCGTCAGCACACCGAGGTGCTCGGCGGCGTAGGCGGAGTCGGGATTGTTCGGGTCGGTGCGAAGGCACTCGATGGCCAGTCGCGCCTCAGCGGGGGTCATCTCGGCCGGGTCGGTACCGACGTCGCAGATGTCCCACGCGTGGCGCGTGAACGTCTCCCAGTTCTGCATGCCAACCCGTGACACGGCGTGACACTCGGCGCAGCGTCGCGTCTCGCAGTTGCCGTCGGGACACTCGGGGTCTTCGATCGGCGCCCCAAAGGCCTTGAGAGCCTCGCGTGCCAGCTCGCGGCCGGTGAGGTCGATGGTCGGCAACTCGCCGTCTTCGGAAATCGCGCTGGTCGGCAACGGCGCCCACTCGCAACCTTCGGCGTCGTGGTCGTTGGCGCACATGCGCGCGAAGTCCATGGCCTTGGCGAACTCGGAGTCGCCCCAACTCTCCTCGTCGAGCCCCTCGACTTCCGGCGGCATCCAGAACGTGTGCTCGAAGCTCTTGTACGCGGGCGTGATCTTGGCGTTCCAGCTCGTGCTCGAACCGTCCATGCGGTCAAACCAGTTGTCGGACCAGCGGTCATCGGCCACCCGGTGACACTTGGTGCACGCGGCAACCTCTGCGCTCACGAGCGACTCAGGCATGGTCCAACCTTGCCCGCTGCCGTTGACCAACTTGTAAGGGGCATCGTTGAAGCCCAACGCAAAGTTCTCGTGTTCGCCCATCTTGGGGACCACGGTCTCGCCGTTGGGGAACCTCGCGCCGTCGATCCACGGGGTGTGGACAAACGCGTCTGTGGAGTGGCAGCTCGCGCATTGAATGCCCGAACCCAAACCACCGTGAATGCCGCTCCAGATGTGCGTGCTGGTCTCGGGTGACGCGGCGGTGTCTTGGCGGTCTCCCGGATGCGGCACATTCTGCCCGTCGTTGCGGGAAAAGAGCGCGTTTTGGAAGAAGCACGTCTCGCCAGTGAACGGGTTGCTCCCGATCATGGCGATGTCGTTGTACACGCCCTCCTCTTCGCCGGTCTTGCGACACAGCAGGACCCAGCTGGTGCCCTCGTCGTTGGTTGCGCTGATAACCCGAGGACCGTTGATCTCGCCAGGCACGGCCGTCGGCTCGCATTTGCTGGGCGAGAGGTACATGACCTCGTCGCAGACGTTGGTGTTTTCGCGAACATCGACGACGGTGCCGTCCTCCTGCGTCACCTTGCTGGGAATCGGGATCGCATCCAGACAGTTGAACGTGTCGTAGTCGCCGTTGTCTAGCTTCGGGAAGAAAGGAATCTCGCCCAACTTCGCGACACAGGCGTCGGCGTAGGCTTCGGTGCTCGCGATCAACACCTCGTCGCTGTCGGCGTCGAACTTGCCGTCGCCGCCCGCGCGGTCCAGGGCGCGTCGCGCATCGAACTCGTCCTGGCGCACGACCGTGTCGCCGTCCATGACACAGACGTCGATGAAGTACTGACCGGCCTCGAGTTGCGCGAGCATCTCGGGGGTCGGCTCGCCGACCTCCAGCCAGTTCGCGTCGTACGCCGCCTCAAAGATCATCGGGTCGACCGTGGGACCACCAAAGGTCGGCGCGTCGGCCTTGATCTCGTTGTCGCCGATCTTGGGGATGTCGCCCGCCATCACCGTGCAGTCCAACTCGCCGGCTTGGCCCTGGCGCACGCGTGTGTGCAGGGTTTCGCCGCCCGCAAGCCCGCGCGTCAGCACCACCTGGATCTGACTGGCCCCCGCGTCGAAGGTGACGTCGGAACGCATCTCACCCCCACCCGCGTCGTCGTCTTTGCATCCTCCAACCGCGGCGGCGGTAAGGCAGATAAGGCCGAGAAGAGTTTCATTAGGAAGGCGGCTCACAGTCGGATCCAGTGCAAGGGCGGTCGAGCGCAGCGTCAGCCACATCCCGCGACGCAAGAGTACAGCTTTGCCTACATAGGTTCCCTAAGACCGACACACCTTTACAAAAGGGGGTGTTTCGCGCCTCGCGGGGGTTGGGCCCGGTGGCCGCGCGCGGCCCAGTGCGCTCTGCTCGGCCACAGCCAGCGGTCCTCGACGGATTTGACGCGGTCGAGGCCCGACGCGGCGCCGACCACGCGATAGCCAGATGGCCCGCGGGTGATGCCGTCACCCGGCCCTCAATGCCCCCCAATTCAAGGCGATCCCCTGAACCGGCTGCATCGACTTCGTTATCAACCGGCGTCAGCGAACAGGTCCGGCGTCAGCAGCGGCACATAGTCGGGAGTGACTTGCGGGTCGAGATGGCACTGCGCCGGGCAGCCGCAGTGATCGATCCGCAGCCCCTCGCTCTGAGCCTCGAGACGGATCGCGTGATACAGCGACGCCATTGCCAGCGGAACGAGGCGCTGCCCCGTGAGCGGGACGTCGGCGAACGGATCGGGTGCCCCCGCATCCAAGCCAAACGTGCGCAGCATTGAGGTCCCAAGTCGCCGCGGCAAGACGGCGCGAAGGGACTCCCACCGCGGTCGCGTCAGCCGGCCTACCGTCAGGTGGATGTCGCGAATATCTGCGGCTGCAATGTGCCGCAGCAGCGCAACCGTCTCGTCTCGGTCTTCGTGGACGACCGGCAAAAGAGGTGCGAGGTGAACCGCGACCTCCAAGCCCACCCGTCGCAGCAGTTGGGCGTGCAGCAGCAACGCTGCCGCGGGCTCGGTGGTTGCTCCGAGCAACGCTGCCGACAACTTCGGACGGCGGTGAGCGAGTTCAAGAAGGATTGTGCAGCCCCAACGCCGCGCTGCGGCCTGAAGCTCTCGGCTCAACACGACCGCGGTACGCAATACGACGCGTCGACCGCGCTCCGCGAGCCAATCCAGCGCCTCTCGCGCCCAAGCGGCGTCGTCCCTGCGCGCAATACGCAAAACGACGACACGGACCGCATCGCCGTCGGCCTCGCGCGCGCCCAAAATCGCTGCCAGGGCCATGTGCACGTCCCCAAACCCACGAACCGCGCTGCTCCCTCGACCCACGACCAGGGCTGTCCCACCGCAAGCGGTGAACGCGTGGAAAGGTTCGATGACGGCGCGCATGATCCCTGTACACTTGTATAGCAACCGAAAGGTCGAACCGCAAAGTCGAAGTACAATTCGGGGGCGGTCCGGGACTTCACCCGGTATGTCTTTGAAATCACGACTTGTTCGGACAAACGGGCCATCTGTGGTACAGGGGGCCCGCGCACAAATATGGCGCAGCAAAATCCAGGTATCCCGGGGATCCTCCCGAACATCGACCCAGATGCCCTGAAGGTCGTTCGGAAGCTCCTGCACGCAGGCCACGAGGCGTACCTCGTGGGCGGTTGTGTACGTGACCTCTACCTAGGTCTCATGCCCAAGGATTTCGACATCGCCACGAGCGCGACGCCGGAAGCCATCCGCAAGTTGTTTCGCAACAGCCGCATCATCGGTCGCCGCTTCAAGCTCGCTCACGTCTTCTTCGGCCAAAAGGTCATGGAGACGGCGACGTTCCGGACCAAGCCGCGCGACGCTGGCGACGATCCGAACAATCCGCTCATCACCCACGACAACGAGTGGGGCAGCGTTGAAGACGACGCCCGTCGCCGCGACTTCACGATCAACGCTTTGTTCTTCGACGTGGAGAACCAAGAGGTCGTTGATTTCGTCGACGGTTTGTACGACCTCGATCAGGCGACCGTCCGAACGATCGGCGAGCCCGCGCTTCGTTTTCGCGAAGACCCCGTACGCATGCTCCGGGCGATCAAGTTCGCCTCACGCCTTGATTTCAAGATCGAGCCGGCGACCTGGGCAGCTTTGCTCGAGGTCGCGCCCGACATCGTCAAATGCAGCCGTGCTCGCCTGATCGAAGAGATCTACAAGCTGCTACGCAGTGGTTCCGCGCGACCGTGTTTTGAGCGCCTGCTGGAGTCGCGCCTGCTGCAACACGTCATGCCCAGTTACACCTCGCTGTACGGCGGCGAGGACAACGGCGCGGTGGCGCTGGCGGCCGGTCTCAGCGAGGGGGCCTCGGGACCCGCGCATCTGTTCTGGCGGTTTTTGGACGCGCTGGACGACTTCGTCAAGACCACCAAACAGGAGGTCGCCAACGGGGTGCTGCAGGCGATCTTGTTTGCGCCGCTGCTTCAGCGAGAGATGGGCGAAGACGCCCGACAGGGGCTCGATCGCACCATCGAGCGCATGATGACCCCGGTCGGCGCCGCGCTGGGGATCGCGAGACGCGATCGCGAGTTGGCCCGGCAGATTCTCATGGCTCGTCGCCGCATGTCGGCCTCGACCGGCCGCCGCCGACGTGGCAGCTCGGTCACGCAACGAGATTACTTCCACGACGCGCTGGTGTTCCTCGGGGTTTCCGTGGCGGCACTTGGCGACGGGGGCAGCGAGTTGGCCCGCTGGAAATCACTGGCAGCGGCCAGTAGCGGCGGACCACACGGACGTGGCAACGATGGACGCGGCAACGGGGGCGACGGATCCGACGGGTCCGACGGGTCCGACGAGCCGCGGCGACGTCGACGACGAGGCGGCCGCAAACGCGGAGGCAAGTCCGCGTCCTCGTCCTCCTCGCCCAAAGACTCCGGCGCCGCCGCAACTGGCGACCGCTAGAGGGGTAAATCGGTAGTGTCGACACGCGACTCAGGTGGCACCCGCGACCGACGAGCGGCGAAACACGAGCGCCTGCTTGAAGTCGGTACCAGCGACCACTACGAAGACGCCGCGCTGTACGACTTCGAGTACGCCGACCGCACCGACGACGTGCGGTGGTACCGACGTCTCGCTCGTGAGCGCGCGGGCGGATCCCCGATACTCGAACTGGGCGCGGGCACCGGCCGCATCACCTGCCGCCTTGCTCAGGACGGGCATCCACTGATCGCGCTCGATCGCATGCAAGCCATGCTCGACGTCCTGAGTCAGCGCGCCGCAAAGAAGAAGTTCGCGCATGCGATCAAACTCGTGCGAGGCGAGATGGTCGCGCTGCCGTGTGAGGACGCGTCGGTCGGCATGGTCATCGTGCCGTTCAATGGGCTGATGCACCTGTATCGCTGGGAGGATCTGCTGACGTGCTTCCGCGAAGCGCGGCGGGTCTTGCAACCCGGTGGGGTGCTCGCGTTCGACGTCGAGTTACCAGACCTCGAGTGGTTGATGTGGGACCCGGTGGAGCGCCACGCGATCACGCGGTTCGTGCATCCCACCTCGGGCGCCAAACTGGTCTACTCGACCAATCACACCTACGACCTGCAGACCCAGGTGTGCCACGTGCGGATCTACTACGACGACGCGCCGAAGGCCGGCCAACCGTTCGCCCCCCCAAAAACGCCTCGCAAGCTGGTCCACCTGGCCCACCGCCAGATTTTCCCCGAAGAGATTCGCAACCTCGTGGCGCAGGCAGGGCTAACCCTAGAGAGCCTGACCGGGGACTTTCTCGGAATCTCGCTGCGGCGGGGCATACAGTCCCAAGTCGTCGTCTGCGTCCGTCCGGACTGATCCGCCGCAGGCCAACCGCGCAAGAGCGAACCTCGCACAGAGACATCGGGCGAGGGTTGCTGGCATGCTTGTGCCATGCGGACAGCGGCTTGGGTGATTGCGGTGGTCGGGCTCGCGGCGTGCGGCGATGTGGGCCTCGATGATGAGATGGGGCGCGTGGGTAAGTCGATCTCAAAGGCCGGCGGATTCGTGGTCTCCGAGGACGGCGTGCTGACCGTCGTATTCCCGCCCGGCTCGCTGCCCGACGTCACGCTGGTCACCATCGAGCAGCTCACCGACGCACCCGCCAGCATCGGGGGGGCCTACCGGGTGACGCCAAACATCAACCTCGACGTCCCCGCGATTGTCGCGTACCGCTACACGCTCGCCAGCATCGATGGACGCGACGCCGACATCCTGTCCGTAGGACGTCTCGGAGGCGAGCGATGGGACCTGCTCGACAGCGTGACCGTGGACGCGGTGACCCAGCAAGTGTCGGGTGAAGACGACAAGATCTCGTTCGCCTACGGCCTGGTGGAGGACGTAGGCGGCAACACAGACGGCCCCACAGGGACCGCCGAGACGGGCGGCACTTCGGGCAGCGATGACTCGAACACAGGCACAACCGCATCGGAGCCAACGGGCAACCCCTCCGGGGACGGGACCGCGACCGGCGACACAACCGGAAGCGACACGGGCGGGCCAGTGGGATGCGGCGACGGCATGGTGTTGGCGGGCGAGCTCTGCTTGGAGATCGGCGAGGTGCTCATCGTGCCCACCGCCCCCTCGGCAATGGTCTCGGCCGACCTCGATGGCGATGGCAACGAAGAGCTGATCGTGGCGGGCGGCGACTCGGCCGACGTCAGCGTCCTGCTCGGTGGTGGCGACGGCAGCTTCGGCGATCCCGATGTCTTCACAGTCGGCGCGACACCTGCGGCGCTGGCCGCGTTCGACGTCGACGGTGACGGCAACCTCGACATCGTCGTCGCGGAGTCCGGTCCAAACACGGTCAGCGTCCTGCCGGGTGATGGGGCCGGAGGCCTCGGGGCCGCAGTACCGTTCGCCGTGGGCAACGGACCGGCATCCCTCGCCCTCGGGGACTTCAACGAGGACGGCCTAATCGATGTCGTCGCAGCCAACGCTGGCGGCGGACCGGGCACGCTGAGTCTGCTCCAGGGCGACGGCACTTCGCTGCTCGAGGCGGTCGATTTCCCGGTGGTCTCGGGACTGACGGGCATCGTCGTGGGGGACTTTAATGCCGACGACAACCTAGACATCGCAGGGGTGTCGGCGATGGGGGCGGCGCTCGTGCTCGGAAATGGTGCTGCGCTCTTCGGCGGCGCGTTCGACATCCCGCTGGCCGGAACGTCGAACGCGATTGTGGTCCTCGACGCGAACGAAGATGGCAACCTCGATCTCGCGATCGCGCAGTCGGACCTCGACGCGGTGACGATTCTGCTCGGAAACGGCCTCGGTGGTTTTGCCGGTGGCGTCCCGTTTCTGGTCGGTCTCGGCCCCGTATCCTTGCGAGCCCGCGACATGAACACCGACGGCCATACCGATCTGGTTGTCGTGGGCGCGGGGGACGACTCGGTCACGCTCTTGCTGGGCGCAGGCACCGGTAGTTTCGACGAGTCCAGCATGTTCGCGGTGGGCGTGGGACCCAGCGCGCTGCTTGTGGCCGATTTCAACGGCGACGGTGCCCTCGACGTGGCGGTCGCCGCTGCCGATGACTCCATATCGCTCCTGATCTCAGAAAACTAGCCACAAGGGGCGAGACGGCGCTTGTCCCGCGAAACCAGGGACCAGCTCAGACGCTCTAAGTAGGGCCTGCCACGGGAACTCCATCCCCGTCCGGCCGTGCCCTATTCCGTCCATGCCCCACGCCCTTGCTGCCGCTAGACTGTGCACTGTGCTCCTCTCTCGTTTGCGCCGCGCCGCAGTGCTCAGCCTCTTGGTGGGGGCGCCCTACGTCTTGGCAGCGCCCAACCTCGCCCAGGCTGACCAACTGACGGGAGAACAACTCGACGACGAACAGGGCTACAACGCGGTCGACGAGCTGTCGTACGAGACGATCATCGATGCGTCGGACGGCTACTCCGCCACGCTTCGCGTACGAACCGCGCTCCACAACACCAGCCGTAGTACCCGTGACGTCGTGCTGTCGATGGCCTTGCCGCGCAACGCCGAACTCAAGACGATCTCGGCCGCAAAGAACGATCAGTGGCAGCTCGGGGCCGTCACCGTCGCCCACGCCGACTCCGCTCGCCGTGACCCGGGCACCATCTTCGCGCGACAACTCGCACCGTCTCGCCGTGGCCGACTCCCATCCGCCGAGATCGTTGCGTTCGGCATTGCGGCCGACGAAACCATCCAAGTCGAGATCACGGTCAACGTGTATCCGCGCCTGCGTGGCGACCGATGGGAACTTGAGCTTCCCTCCCGCGGTCTGCGGCACCCAGCGCTGTCTCCGGAACGCCGCGTCCTCGTCAAAGGCCTGCGCAAGGGCGAGCCGTTCACGGTCAATGGCGTTGGCAACCGCGGCAAGCCCTACATCGTGACCTCGAGTCAGGACGGCGTGACCGTTTCATGGCCCGCTCATCTGCACGCGACCGAGCTGGTGGAAGGCAGTTTTGAAGTCATGCCTGGCCCCCCCGGTTTCGACGACGGGGAGTTCCGCGCCTATGTCCGCTTGGGCGTGACCGCAGCGCCTCGCCCCGACCACGTCGTGTTGGTCATCGATCGCTCGCGGTCAACGACCACCGAGATGCAGCGCGAGACCGCGTTATTCGCAGACAGGCTCCTGGGCGCGCTTCCAAACAACGCGACGTTCGACGCTATCGGGTTCGCCCGTCACACCACGCCGCTGCTCGGCGAAAAGCGCTCGCCGCCAAGGTCGGCAACGCCGCCGCCCGGAGCAAGTTCGCGGACGCGCTCAAACGCAACGAGCGCGCCCAGGGCACCGACCTGGTCGGCGCAATGGAAGAAGCCGCCCGCAGAGCCCGCCGCCGCGGCAGTAAGCGCCCGATGATCATCGTGGTCACCGACGGCATGCTCCCCATCAGCCTCGAGCCCGCCAAGGTCGCGTCACGCTTTCGCAAGACGTGGGGGAAACGGCGCTCGATGCCAGAGATCCTCTTCGTGGTCGACGACCCACTGCTCATGCGCTCGGGACTCTCGCCGTCGCATCCTGTCAGCCGCGTTGCCGCCGCCCTGGGTGCGCGAATCAGCCTGGAGACCCTTGCCAACCTCGGCCGAGACTCTGGCCTGCAAGTGCTGTCGTCTCCTCGCGTTATGGGCGATCTCAAGATCGACCTGCCACAAAACGCAACCTTGCGCGACACCGTCCCCGACGGTCTGGTCGCCGGCAACATCGTACTGCTGCGGGGTTCCTACGTCGGTGCCCCACTCAAAGAGCTCTCCGTGCGCGGCCGCTTCGGACGCAAGACCGTCGCCCGCACCCTCAAGGCCCGCGTACAGACTCGTCTCCCGAACGCGGTGGTCGCAGTAACCTCCGGCGAGTTGGCTCAGGCGGCAACGGAAGGCTTCGTGCGGCCGCCCTGGTACGGAAAAGACGCGCAACGCACCGCGCGACAGTCGATCGACCAGGCGGGGCGCGGCGGCGTGGAACGCAAGGGCCGACTCGACCGAAAAATCTTCCGCTACTATTTGACGACGCGCGTGCTGCCGCGAAGCCGTGTTTGTTACAACCATGCGCTGGCCCGCAACCCGACCCAGGGGGGCCGGGTCACGCTGCGGCTAGAGATCGGCAAGGGCGAGGCGATGCACGCCGAGGTCGCCGATCCAGACTTGGAAACCGAGGACAAGCGCCTCGTGCGGTGCCTTGGCGAGGCGGCGTGGGCGTTGGGCGTGCCTGCGGGCAAGCTCGACGACAAGGT
>JAESSZ010000532.1 GCA_016763875.1 Nannocystaceae bacterium | reverse complement strand
TGAAACGCAAACTCTCCTCGACGGGGCTGGGGTCCGGGATTTCGCGAGCGGCGGGCCGCGGGGGCTCCGAAGTCTCCGACGCGCTCGTCTCGGAAGTTGCCTGGCCCGTCGTCGCGAGCCCCGCCGAGCCCCAGGCGGGTGCCGTGGGCAGGTCGTCCCCGCAGGACCACGCGGCGAAGCCCAGCGCCAAAGCCATCTTCCCCTGCCTGCGCATTGTTGCGACCCTACAACAGTCTCGCGGTGGATGCGCGATGGATCCTCACGCGCGAGCCGGGCCCGCAGCCGTACGCTGGACACCAGTTGTGCGCGTGGGCTTTCAAGCGCGACACCGTTCGGAGACAATCGCGCACACCCGCGCATGCGCGTCGCCTACCTCACCAATCAGTACCCGTCGGTCAGCCACACCTTCATCCGTCGCGAGCTCACCGAGCTTGAGCGGCAGGTCGGTGAAGTGGCTCGGTTCACGATCCGGGAGTCCTCGTTCAAGATCGTCGACGAAGACGATCAGCGCGAACTCGACAAGACGTTTCCTGTTCTAAAACAGCCCAAATCGCGATGGGTCAAGACACTGCTGAGGACCGGGCTCGGTAAACTTCCGCAGTCGCTGCACGGTTTGCGCAAGGCGTTCTCGCTCGGTGTGGGCAGCCAAAGTGGCCTGCCCAAGCACATGATCTACTTCGTCGAGGCGCTGTTGCTGCTCGAGGAGATGAAGGCGCGCGGCATCGATCATTTGCACGTGCACTTCGGGACAAACCCGGCCGCGGTCGCGCAGATCATGCGAGCGATGGGCGGCCCGCAGTATTCGTTCACCGTGCACGGGCCCGACGAGCTGGATGCACCCAAGAGCCTGTCTCTCGGAAGCAAGATTACCGATGCGGCGTTTGTGGTCGCTATCACGAGTTTCTGCGCGGGACAGCTGCGGCGGTGGGTCGACCATGAGCACTGGGACAAGATCAAGGTGGTGCACTGCACGGTGGGAGATGAGTTCTTCGACCAGGCCACGCCGATCGACCCCGAGAGCAAGACCTTCGTGTGCGTGGGTCGGTTGTCGGCGCAAAAGGGGCAGTTGCTACTGGTCGAGGCGTTCGCGTTGGCCATCGAAGACGGCGTGGACGCGAATCTCGTGTTGTGCGGCGATGGTGAGATGCGTGGCGAGATCGAGTCGCTGATCAAGCGCTACAACATCGAGGACCGCGTGCGGATCACCGGTTGGATTTCCGGCGAGCAGGTACGCAAGGAACTCCTGGCTTCGCGCTGCCTTGCGCTGCCGAGTTTTGCGGAAGGGCTGCCCATGGTGATCATGGAGGCGTTTGCGCTTCAGCGACCGGTCCTTACCACCTACATCGCGGGCATTCCGGAGCTTGTCGTCGACGGTGAGAACGGTTTCCTCATCGTTTCGGGCAACAAAGAGGCGATCCGCGAGGGCATCAAACGGGTGATGGCCACGCCGCTCGAGAAACTATCGGCGATGGGCAAGGCCGGATGCGAAGCGGTTAAACGCGAGCACTACACGCCTATAGAAACCGCGAAGTTGATCGAGCAGATCAAGACTACGCTGGCACGCAACGCCCGGTAGGCTGCAGCGTCCGGTAGGCTGCAGCGTCCGGTAGGCTGCAGCGTCCGGTAGGCTGCAGCGCGGTTAGGCTGTTGCGATCGTGGCGACGACTGCGATCAGCGCGATGACTGCCAAGGCAACCGCCGCGACGCGTGCCCAGGAGATCGGCGCTTTGCCGACCACGCACGTGGCGTCCTGGCCATGCACAATGGCCCGGTAGAGTTTGTCTCGATAGCGATACGCCAAGACGTAGGCGGGAAAGGCGTAGTGTCGCGAGACCAGTCGTGTGGGCAGTACCGCGACGCTGAGCTTTCGGTGCCGAGCGCCTGGAATCAGAGGCACGGCTCGGTTACGGGCGGCGGCTTCGAGCGCACCCGAGATGATCTTTCGTGCGGCCGAGCGCTGAACTGCGAACTGCTCGAAGGTGGCCCGGTCATGGTGCGGTGGCTGCGTGGCGACGTTACTGATGTCGTACGATGCGATGAGGCCGCGACACTCCACCTCGGTGAGGCCTCTGGATGCGGGGACCACCACGTTGTGCAGTCGCAGTGGAGCCTGGCCGCTGTGTGGTGCCCAGTCGGCACGGCGCGAGCCAGCGTTCGAGTCGGCCGCCCAGGTCATGGTGCCCTCGGCGTCGAACATCCATCCCACCCACCACAGGGGTTTGAGCGCATCGACGGCGGCGCGCGACTGCAAGTCCGACGGTCGGAAGAAACCAAGTCCTCCGAGCCAGCGCTTGAGTGCCTTGCGCGCCTGCTCGTCGGTGATAGCGAAGCGTACGAAGAACTCGGCCTGTTCGACTGGGTCTTCGGGGGTCTCGATCTCCATCACCGAGTCGCAGAAGTCGCAGCGTGGCGCCCCGATCTCGGCCAAGTATCGGACGGCCGCGCCGCAACCGTTGCAGCGAAGGATCTGCGTGACGGCCTGCTGCACGTCGGCCAGGGGGCTGATCGGCACTGGCAATGCACACACCGCACAGCGCAGGTCCTCGGGCTCCAACGGGCTCTCGCAGCGTTGGCAGAGGGGCTCGGTCGCCCCCGTGCTCGGATCGGTGTTCACAGAACACCCCGTGTGCCGAGCATGACAGTCAGCGCGATAGCGGCGAGCACGGCGAGGACCGCCACAGTGATCTTGATCCACGATCGCGGAGGCTGCCCCACGAGCGCCCCCGTCTGACCGTTGATCAGCAATCGGACCAAAGGCGATTCGTCGTCGTACTTGATCGCCAAGATCCAGATCGGCAGCAAAATGAGCTCCAAGTCTTCGTGCACCAGCTGTGTGCTGTACTTGAGCCCGCGGTGCCGATCGCCGGGCATGTGGTCGCTCAGGCGGTGACCGATCTGGCCAACCGCCTCGGCGCGCGCGAGTTCGAGGCACTGTGTCGCGGTCATCGAGGGGTCTTCGGCGATCCACCCGGACAAGAGTTTGGGCGAGTAGCGCTTCAGTGCGCGAGTGTCGAACGGCTCGATCGCTTCGAGCTCCGTGTTGTGAAGACCTTTGGACGCAGTCACGAACACGTCGTCGATGTACGAGGCCCACTGCCCGCTGAGCCCCCGCCACTCGGTCACCGTTTTGGTACGCGTGCGAGTCACGAGCCGGCCCTTGGAGTCCGTAGTCGTATAGGTCTCGATGACGACGTAGTTCTCGCCGATCGAGACCGTGTACTTGACGTGCGCCTCCGCGGTGAACATGTAGGCGGGGACGTAGACGCCTCGTATTGCCGTCACATCGGAACGCAAGAACGCACCGGGCGAAAACCACGCGCCGCGGATCCATTTTCGGGCACGCTCGCGCGCGACGTTGTCGGGGAGTACAAACCCTACGGCGAACGTGGGGTCTTCACCGTCGGCGCGAGGCCGCATGACGATGTTGGGCGAGGCGCAGTAGGGACAGCGCGCAGTTCGCTCGTCAGGGGGGACGTTGAGCCGTGCCCCACACGAGTTGCAGCCTAGACCGTGGAATGGTTCGTTGGCCGGTGAGGCCGTCACTGCGCGCAAGCATCGACGCAGGCGCTTGACCTGTCCAGCGTTGACGACCGGTGGCGCGCAGCGGTAAGTGAGACCCCGTGAAAGCGTTGCTGTGCACGGAACACGGGCCTCCCAGTAGCCTCGCCCTCGCGGACGTCGACGCACCACCGCTATCGGCCGGCACAGTTCGCATTGAGGTGCACGCGGCGGGGGTGAACTTCCCCGACGTGCTCATCATTCAGGGCAAGTACCAGTTCCAGCCGCCGTTGCCATTTTCTCCAGGAGGAGAGGTGGCCGGGGTGGTGACTGAACTGGGACAAGGCGTGACCGAGTTTAGCCTTGGCGACCGGGTCCTGGGCCTGCCGGGTTGGAACGGGTTTGCGGAGCAGGTGGTTGTGCCCGCGGCGAAGTGTTTTTCTGTGCCGGACGACATGCCTTTGGAGGTTGCGGCCGGGTTTGGCATGACCTACGGCACGGTCGCCCATGCGCTGCTGCAGCGCGGGCAACTGCAGGCGGGAGAGACGTTGCTCGTGCACGGAGCGACCGGGGGCGTCGGTACCGCAGCGATCGAGATCGGACGTTGCTTGGGTGCGTCGATCATCGCAACCGGAGGCAAGGCGGAGAAGCTCGCGGTGCTGAGCGAGGCGTACGGCCTGGCGGATGTCATCGACACCACGGCCGAGACTCCGCTCAAGGACGCGGTCAAGAAACTCACAGCAGGCCGTGGCGCGGATGTCATCTTTGACCCCGTGGGTGGAGACGTCTTTGAGCAATCGCTACGCTGCATCAACTGGAACGGTCGCCTGCTCGTCGTTGGATTTGCGTCTGGCACCATCGCTTCGGCGCGCGCCAACCTCCTGTTGCTCAAGGGCAGCGCCGTGGTCGGCGTGTTTTGGGGAGCGTTCACCTTGAAAGAGCCCGAGCGCAACGCCGAGAACTTTCGTCAGCTGTTCGCCTGGTACGCCGAGGGCAAGTTGAACCCGAGGATCTCCCACCGGTTCTCGCTAGCCGAAGGTGGGCAGGCGATAGACGCGTTGATGCGCCGCGAGGTGATAGGCAAGGCCATCGTCGTTGTTCGTGAGGCCACCTGAGACATTGGTGGTCGCCCTGGTGGCCGCGCGCATCGGCGTGAGGTGCCAAGACCCGTACGTGCGGTAGACTCTGCGGCCGTGGACCCAATCACCATCGCCGCACTTATCGCGGTCGCCCTGTTTGGGGGTGGGGCCGCCGTGGCCAGCGTGACAACTTCGCGCCGACGGTCGCGGCGAGAATCGATGCGCGCGGCCGTGCGTTCCCCTGTACCGTGTGGCGAACACGCGCCCGTGTCGTTGTTCGATATCTTCTGGGATCTCGGGGCCAGCGAGTTTTCGCTCGCGATGATGGCCCACCGAGGGATCCTGCTCGATGACGCGGTGGACTTCTCCCACCTGGTGCACACGCTGGGCGAGGAGATTGTTCGCAGCGGAGGACGGGCGTCCTATGTGAGCGAGCAACTCGAGGCGATTGAGGAGTACTACCGTGACCACAACGGCGCGGGAGACCGTCGCAAGATTCTCTCGCTAGCCGCGCCACTGCGTAAGATGCTGCCTGCGGCCGGACAAACCAACGCTGGCACGCATGTCGATGTCTCCTACGCGGGGGCGATCTCCGGAGGCGTGGCGGACCGCGAGACTTGGCGGACTGGGACGCAGGTTGGGGGACTGGCACTCGGCACCGCTTCGGAGACCGAGGACCGCGATATCGACGTGGACGCGGCCATGGGCGGCGATGTGCAGCGCCTGCTTGGTTCGCTGTTTGGTGGCGGGTCGGTCATCAACGAAGCCAAGCGATGGTTCAAGATGCGAGACGCCCGAAAGCTGCGGGACGTCCTGGACCAGGCTCTCACCCGACTGCACCAGATCTACGCGGGCCACGTGCGGCTCGACGCGCAAGCTCAGGCCAACCTGCACGACAGCGCCCACCGTTGGGAGGCAGAGATCACCCGCACGCTCGCGCTGCAGCAAGAGGCCGCGTACAAGGGCCAGCCGTGGGCGTTGTGCGCAGAGGTCCTGGCGGAGGAGGCGGTGACACTCGCGCGCGCCTTGGCCACGCAAGCCCACGCCAACGTCGACGAAACCCTGGCGCACATCGACGCGTTGGCCCAACGCAACGAGACCGCGATGGCGGGCTACATCGTCTACGTCAACCGCTACGCCTTCTTTGCGGGCCGCACGGCCATCTGCGAAGAGGCGGTGCGGCAGGTGGAACTCGCGCTCGCCCAGCTTGCGACCGAGCTGCAGCGACTGAAACGCGACGGCGTGCTCTGAGTCAGAGACGACCCCACCATCAGGAATGAGGCCGCGCCAGGTTGCGGTAGTCTCCTCGACTGTGATCGTTGCTGTCATCAACTGTGGGAGTTCTTCGATCAAGGCCGACGTGGTCGAGACCAGAGATGGCAACCGGCTCGCTCGACTGCGGGTCGGGCGGCTGGGTACCGATGAGGCGCGCGCCCGCCTGGACGACGAGCCGCCGATCTCACTAGGCAACCTCTCTGTGTCCGACGCGCTTGCGCAGCTGCTCCCTCAGCTCTTCAGTCGTGCCGATGGGATCGAGGGTATCGGTCACCGGGTGGTCCACGGCGGCGAGCGTTTCGTCGCGCCCACGCTCATCGACGACGAGGTTGCCGCGGCGGTCGCGGGGCTGGCCTCGCTGGCGCCGCTGCACAACCCGGCGAACCACGCGGGGATCGTGGCGTGTCGCAAGCTGATGCCCAACCTGCCTCAGGTCGCCGTGTTCGATACTGCGTTTCACGCCACGCTGCCGGCTCGGGCGCGCACCTACGCGTTGCCACCCGAACTTGCGAGCAAGACAGGCGTGCGGCGCTACGGATTCCATGGCACCAGCCACGCGTGGGTTTCGGCGCGCGCAGCCGAGTACCTGCAGGCCCCGCTGCAAGAGTTGCGGATCGTCACGTGCCACCTCGGCAATGGGGCGAGTGTTGCGGCGGTCGAGTATGGCCGCAGTGTCGAGACCAGCATGGGCATGACCCCGCTCGAGGGCCTGGTTATGGGAACCCGGGTGGGCGACATCGATCCGGGCGTGTTGCTGCACCTGATGCGCGAAGAGGGGTTGGACGTCGACGCGCTTGATACCTTGCTCAACCGCAACTCGGGCCTCGCCGGGTTGTCTGGTGTCGGGTCGGACGTCCGCGACATTCAAGAGCGTGCGGCTGAGGGGGATGACCGCTGCCGCCTCGCACTGCGCGTGTTTTGCCACCGTATCCGCAAGTACATCGGCGCGTACGCGGCGGTCATGGGTGGTGTGGATGCGATTGTGTTCACGGCGGGCGTTGGGGAAAACAGCGCGGAGGTACGGCACATGGTCGCCCAGCGCCTCGACTTCTTGGGGGCCCGTCTCGACGAGGACGCCAACCGCGACGCCAAGGTCACGCGGACTTCGCCCGTCGCGGAGATCTCAACGCCGCGGAGTCGATGCCGACTGCTGGTGGTCGCAACCGACGAGTCGAGGGCGATCGCCGAGCAAACCGCCGCTGTGGTCCGCGGCGCACATCATGTCGAGCGCGAGCGCACGATCCCCATCGCTGTGTCGGCGCGTCACATTCACCTGACCCCAGCGTCGGTGGAGGCACTCTTTGGCAAGGGGCACAAACTCACCCCTCTCAAAGAACTCTCGCAGCCCGGGCAGTTCGCGTGCGAGGAAACACTGACTGTGGTCGGGCCGAAGCGTCGTATCGAGAATGTGCGGGTGCTCGGGCCAGTCCGTGGCAAGAATCAGATCGAGATCTCGCGGACGGACGAGTTTCACCTTGGTGTCGATGCTCCCGTGCGGCGCTCGGGTGACGTCGCAAACTCGCCAGGGGTCACGCTTGAGGGTCCGCCGGAACGCTGACGCTGACCGAAGGGCTGATCTGCGCGGCGCGCCATATCCACATGACGCCCGCCGACGCCGAGGCGTTTGGCGTGGCGCAGGGCGATGTCGTGCAGGTTGCGGTGGGCTCCGAAGATCGAGAACTCGTGTTTGGCGACGTGTTGATTCGCGTCTCGAAGAACTACGCGCTCGAGATGCACATCGACACGGACGAAGCCAATGCCGCCGAACTTGCGCGTCACTCGGAAGGCATGCTCGTGCCGACCGGGGGTACGGCGCGCCTGCAACGGCGGCAGCTGACGACAGTGGACTGACTGCGGCTACAACAGGGACGCACGGTGCCGCAGGTGGTCATCCATGAATGTGGCGATCATGTCGTCCTGTCCCAATGCAGGATCGAACAGCTACGGCACGTCGGAAACCCTGATGGCGGTCGTTCGCAACCACGGGCTCAGTTAGCGAACGCCCACTCGCAGGCGTGAGCTGCTCAGTCGAAGTGCAGGACGGAACGGGGGAACGACCTCACGAGTCGAACGCTGTTCGCATCGGCGCGGTATCCATGACCCTCGAGGGTCTGGTTTTGGCCTCTCGCTCTTCGGGGCCGACCAGCCCGTGGTCCTCGAACACGACCTTGCTTGCGAGTTGACCTCGCTCTCGGGTTCTCACGACGAGGCCGCCGCACATTTCCCGCAGGTTACGGGCACCAAAGAAGAGGGAGGGTTGTGGAGCCGAGGCTACTTGCCGGCGCAGGCGGCTCACCGCGCCGACCGCGAGATCGGAGATCGGGGGGTCCTCCAGGGTGCCGGCTCGATGATGTTTCCAGAGCAGGTCAAGGGAGCCCGAAGGGATCTGGAGCACTCGCTCCGCTTCCCGCTTTGCCGCGGACGCCTTCTGCCCAGCACCCCAAACCCAGTAGAGTGGTCTGCTCATCCGTTGTCTCCGATGTTCCATGTACGTCCAGGTATTCTAGGTCGAGCGAATCTCTTCGACTGCACGACGAGCACGGTTTCAGGGGACGGCGGTACCTTGGATCGCCCGACCGCGGACCAACGCTTCGCCGCGCAGCTCAGCCGCACGCCCCGGCCTTGGTCCGACCACGTTTCCAACAATAGTGGGCCCACGGCTTGTCCACACCCAAGACGGTGAGCTTCAGCTGACACCACTTCAGCGTGTCCGCGTCCGGGGGATCGCCATACGGTGCCAGCCACACCTTCGCCGACTCCCCCTTTCTGAGATCCACCGCGTCGGTCCCATCCCAGCGGACACCCGGCTCCACGAGCCCCTTGTCGGTCTTGCACTCGACCTCGGAGTAGATACTGCCGCCGACGGGGCCGTTGGCGCTGAACTCGAGCGAGAAGCGGAGCGCCTTGCCTTCCGAGTATCGGCTGCTGGAAAACGCAGCGTCGACGCCCTCGACCTTGAGCGCATCGAGGCCTCCACTTCGACGAAGGCAGCAGCCGGGAAGCCTTCGCAGGGGCCCGTCTTGACCGTGCCTTCGGTCAGGCACGCCGTGTGGAACCGGTGCGGGTGCTCCTCGCCGTACAGCGTCACGTCCTTGGCCTCGAAGCTCAGCTGGCAGGTCGCCTTTTCCAACTCCAAGTCGGACCACTTGTCGTCGTCGAACACGGTGAACTCGCCGCCGTAGACCTCGCCGGGTTCGAAGTCGAAGGCGCCGCCCTCGAAGCTGTGCGATCCCGACTCCATGTAGTGCTGCTTGCCGACCTTGCAAACCGCGCGGCCGAGCACCTCGAGTTCATGGCCTGCGTTGCGCGTGGGCTGCAGCTCGAAGTCGACCTCGTGTCCGTCGTCGAGCTTGACGCTCACGCCGAGCATCGCGAGCCCCGGTTTGGTGGTCTTGGGCACGCGGACCGTGACCGGCTGCGCGCAAGGGCCGGAGCTCGTCGCGTCGTTGGCGTAGCAGAACGTGCCCAGCGGGACGTACAGGGCCCCGGAGTCGCCGCCGAGACGAAGGTTTATCTGGCACTGGTCGAACGGGACGTCGTCGTGTCCAGAGAAGAAGTCCATGTCCCAGGTGTCGAGCCGTGAGACATCCACGGAGGCCGTCGACGTCTCGATGGTTCCTTCGGCACGGCAGCGGGCCTTGCCGTGTACCGATAGCCGTTCGGCTTCGGCCGCATCGGGGACGCGAATGTCGATCTTGGCCGTCAATGTGGCTCGCCAACCATCGTCCGCGAAGGCCTTGAAGTGCACGAG
>JAESSZ010000531.1 GCA_016763875.1 Nannocystaceae bacterium | reverse complement strand
TGGGCGACACTGCGGCGGCCGCGGTAACCAGGCAGTTCGAATGAAACGACTGCTACTGGGCCTGTGCCTCGCGGCGGCGTGCGCAACGACGGCGCAACCTAGCTCTGCCGCGCAACCGTCTGCCACCGCGCAAAGCCCAGCGACCGCCCTGCCCGAAACGGGCGCGCTTGCGAGCCTCAGTTGGCTGCCGGGGACCTACCGGGCCACCCACGGCAACTCGGTCGTCGAGGAGGTGTGGACGCAGCCGGCTGCCGGCACCATGTTCGGGGTCGGCCGCACGTTCCAGGGCGACAAGTTGGTTGCGTTTGAGTTCTTGCGCATTGAGGTGCGTGACTCGGGCCTCGTCTACATCGCCCACCCCTCGGGACGCACGCCGGGCACCGTGTTTACGGTGTCGGAGTCGGCTTCCAGCGCGAACGTCGTCGTGTTCGAGAATCCCGAGCACGATTTCCCGACCCGGATCACCTACCGACGCGTCGACGACCGCCACATCGAGGCCTGCGCCGAGAACGCGGAGCACTCGCTAGTGCTCGCGTACAGCAGAGCCCCCTGATTTCTCCGAAATCTTGGCTTACAGAGTCGCTTGTGCCTGATTAGGGCACAGTGAGCGAGCCCGACTGCGAGCCGTCCGAGGCCTCCACTGGCCCCACGCCAGCCCCTCAATCCACGCCACAAGAGGCGAGCACGGGGATCCGTGGATTTGTGGAACGCCGCGGCGCGTTCCGTCCCGCCGCGCTCCCAATGGATCCGTGGCTGTTCTTCGCCGCGACCTCTCTGTCGGCGATTGGGCTGGTCATGGTCTACAGCGCGGGCGCATGGCTTGGGCATGAGGTCTACGGCAGCTGGGAGTTCTTCCTGTGGCGCCAAGCCGCCTTCCTCGCCGTCGGTTTCTGCCTGCTGCTCGGATTCTCGCGCATGGACTACCGCCTGCTGCGGCGCTTCGGCCCACAGGTGATGTTCCTGGGCATCGCGATGCTAGTGACCGTGCTCGTGGTCGGCCAGGAGATCAACGGCGCGCGTCGCTGGATCCGCTTTGCCGGCGTTGGCGTCCAGCCTTCCGAACTCGCAAAACTCGCCCTTGCCGTGTTCCTCGCCGCCACGCTCGCCCGTCAAGGCGAACGGGTGCGCACGTTCAAGCGCGGTTTTCTCCCGGTGATGTTGTTCACCTGCGTGACGATGGGCCTGGTGCTGCTGGAAAAGGACCTCGGCACCACGATCTTGATGGGCTCGCTAACCCTCATCATGCTGTTCGTGGCGGGCACCCGGCTGAGCTACGTGGTGGCCGCGGTCATGCTCGCAGCGCCGATCGTCTGGCAACTGATCGTGGGCGTCGACTACCGACGTGGACGCCTTGAAGACTTCCTCTCCGGCGACGGATACCAAGTCCACCAAGCTTTGATCGCGATCGGCTCAGGGGGCACGTGGGGGCTTGGCCTCGGCAACGGCCGACAGAAACTCGGTTTCCTTCCCGAGAACCATACCGACTTCATCCTGGCGACAGTCGGCGAGGAAATGGGCTTCGTCGGGATCACCGTCGTCGTAGGATTGATAGCGCTGCTGGTGTGGCGCGGTTTGGTGGTTGCCAACAATGCGCCCGACCGCTTTGGCACCTACCTGGCCACGGGTCTCTCGGCTCTTTTTGGCTTGCAGGCGCTGGTCAACATGGCGGTGGTCCTCGAGGTCATTCCTGCCAAGGGGATCACGCTCCCGTTCCTGAGTTACGGCGGCTCGTCACTGCTGGCGAGTCTGGCGGCCGTTGGCATCTTGTTGTCCATCTCCCGACGACCCGACCTTGGGCGCTCTCGGATCAGCGCGGGCGACGGGTAGCCAAGTCTGCGGACAAACCGACACCTCCGCGGACCCAAAATCAGCGACGTCTCGGACCTCCGAACAACGTTTAGTTGCGCTTTTTCGCACCTAGAGGCCTGTGCGCTGATTGCGTGAATTGGCATGCGGATCGGGCGCCGCCCCCGCTCGGTGCGCGGCGACGGGCCGTTGGTCGGCATCTAGAACGTTGATATCAGGCGCAGAACAATGATTGGGCTGTAATTCCGCTTGGGCCCTGCTACGTGATGGTCACCCGCGCCATGGCGACACCCGTCGACAATCATTCTAAGCACCTGCAACGACTCACCCGGCTTGCCAGCACACCTGGCGCTCTGGCTGATGTCTTCGACGGAGCTCTGCAATCACTCCGCAGCATCGTGTCCTACGATCTTGCCGCACTGTACGAGTTGGAAGGCAACACACTGTATGTGCGTGCTGCAGCCGGCAGTTTGGTCACCGACGAGATTCGTCGGCACTCGCTGTCGTTGGACAAGTTCCCCACAATCCGCAAAGCGTTGGAAACACGCCGACCGATCCCGCTGAACGAAGCGCACCACAACAGCGAAGAGGGTGACCCGTACGCGGGCATGCTCGACCTGCCAAGCGGCCACGCCTGCATGGTGGTTCCGTTGTTCGCCGGCGACCGCAGCCTCGGCATCATCACGCTCGACGGCAGTGTCTGTGGTGCCTACGACGAGGCGGCGATTGAACTCGCCGCGGTGTACGGCCAGATCGTTTCGATCGCGATGGCCTACGCGCAACAGGCCGAGCAACTCGAAGGTCTGCGAAGCCAGCTCGAACAACACAACAAGTTGCTCCGTGAAGAAATCTCGGGCCCCGCAAGCGCCTTCGATCGATTGGTGGTGGGCTCGAGCCCCGCGATGATTGAGGCGGTCCGGTTGGTCCAGCAGGTCGGGCAAAGCGATGCTCCAGTTTTGCTTCGCGGCGAGACCGGCACCGGCAAGGAGCTGTTCGCCCAGGCGATTCATGAGCTCAGCCCGCGCGCCAAGCGTCCGTTCATCAAACTCAACTGCGCCGCGATTCCTGAGAACCTCGTCGAGAGCGAACTCTTCGGGCACGTCAAAGGCGCATTCTCAGGA
Source organism: Nannocystaceae bacterium (assembly GCA_016763875.1). Lineage (GTDB taxonomy): Bacteria > Myxococcota_A > Polyangia > Nannocystales > Nannocystaceae > JAESSZ01. Next base: position 1,678 of record JAESSZ010000531.1, on the reverse strand, counting down.
GCTCACCGCACACGCGCGGGCCGCTTCGCGACCGCCAACGGCGGCACGCTGCTGCTCGACGAGATCGGCGACATGCCAATGGCGGTACAAGCCAAGTTGCTGCGAGTGCTGCAAGAGGGCGAGCTGCAGCCGCTGGGCTCGGACGTGACCGTCAAGGTCGATGTCCGTGTCATCGTCGCCTCTCATGTCGACCTCGAAGAGGCCGTCAAGGCGGGAACGTTCCGCGAAGATCTCTACTATCGAATCGCTGTGTTCCCAATCGGCGTCCCGCCGCTGCGCGAACGCACCGGTGACATCAGAGAGCTGTCCCGCGCGATCCTCGACGAGTTCAATCGCCGCACGGGTCGCGGCCCGTGGTCGCTGGACGTGGGCGCTGAGCATGCGCTTCAGGCGTACGCATGGCCCGGCAACGTGCGCCAACTGGTGAACGTGCTTGAGCGTGCGACGATCATCGTCGCCGGGGGCTCCATCGGGCCCGAGCATTTGGGACTTGATCCCTCCGACAGCGCACCCGCGACTCGGAGTGCCGACAACTACATCGACAGTGTCATCGACATTCTCCCGTGGCGCGATGCGGAACGGCGGCACCTCATGGCTGCGTTGCAAGCGACCGGGGGCAAGATCTACGGCAATGACGGCGCGGCGCAGTTGTTGAACCTCAAGCCGACCACGCTGCAAAGCAAGCTGAAGAAGCACGGCATCGACCGTTCGATGGTCTAGACGACCGCTCTAGACGACCGCTCTAGACGGGCCTCGAATAACCGCGGGCGCGGGACCAAACGTACCGCCCCGCGGCCGGCGACCCGACTGTCGTCAACCGTTCGGTCACCGCGTCGAACCGGAGGTCGTCCATCCTCCGGGGTGGGCGTAACTGGAAGAACACAGACCGCTTCGCTGCGTGCAGTCGGGATTGACATGGCCCGCGTCGGAATAGCCGAACTGGGTCACGCCAAACGCGTCCTGACTGTCCAGGACAACGACGGATGACAACGGGAATGTCTCGTTTGCGACCTCGTAGTCCCCAAACTGCTGCCACGAGGCAACGCTGTCGCCGTTGATGAACACGGTGGCGGCACCAGCCGCTCGAACTATCTGGATGTACTCGAACTCGTAGCCGACCCCTCCCGCCAGGACGTAGTGCGTGTCGAACGTCTCGGTAGAAACGACCTGGTACATCGCCGGGTCGCCGATCTCGCCCGCGGACGCGTTTTCCGGCTCACCCGGGTGATGGCGGCTTTGGAGATAGCCGACCACCATGAGTCGGTCTTCCTCGGTTACGCCAGCCACAGTAAATCCAACGCCGTTGGGGACAGCGACCTCCACCCATGCACCACGCTGCGGCGGCGTGCACGCGCCGTCGGCGTAGCTCGCCGGTGAAGGGCAGTTCTCCGCGGTCATGACGTTGGGCGATGTCGTGAATGTCGTGGTGCCCTGCGCGCCCGCGTAGATCCGCCAGTAGTGGCCTTCGTTGTCGCGAGGCGGTGACGGGGCCGCGAACGATTCGCTGCCCCAGTGCGCCAGTGGGATGACGACCTCCTGAATCCCGTCGCAGAAACCGCCGAACGGTTGCTCGCGCGCGGGCACGCGGGCGCACCGGGTACCCGTCGTCACCAAGATCGGTTGCGTTGCCGTGATCACCGTGCCCGACAGATCGCGGTCCGCGACGGCGATGTCCGGA
>JAESSZ010000530.1 GCA_016763875.1 Nannocystaceae bacterium | reverse complement strand
CTCTTGAGCTGCGAGAGCACGTGCGCGGCCCGGTCCGAGAGGCTGTAGACCCGCCCGCCCGTCCAGTCCCCGCGCTCAGCGTGGGACACGCCCAGCCACGCGAGGTGCCCCACTGCGACCACGAGCAACGCAAGTTGGACGAGACGTTGCAGATCACGACGTGGGTCGATGGCGATGGCGGCCGCAGCCACCGCGGAGACGACGACGCCGCCGTGGAGCCAGATCCAGCGCTGGTCCACGATGCCCTGCGACAACTCCTGCATCATCGAAAGCAGGCTCGTTCCGGCCAAGAACGCGTTGAGCGTCGAGGACTCGACCTGGTCCACGAGCAGCCCGGCGAGCAGCATGATGGTGCAGGTCACGAAACTCGCGATCGCGGCCGACAGCTGGCTCTTGGCCACCGCGCTGCACAGTAGGCCTATCGCGATAAAGCTCGCGCCCACCAGGAGCGTGCCCGCGTAACCCGAGGCGATAGGGCCCACATCCGGGTCCACGCCCGCACCCCGCAGCAGCACGTACAACACGACCGTCGGCAGCCAAAAAGCGATGTACAGCCCCATCGCGCCCAGGTACTTGCCCACCACCACCTGCAACGGCGATAGCGGCGAGGTAAGCAACGCCTCCAGTGTCCCTTGCGCGCGCTCCTCGGCAATGAGTCGCATCGACAGCGCCGCGCACAAGAACAAGACGGGCGGCCAGAAGATGAAGAAACTGCCGGAGAAAAAGTACTGCATGACCGGCCCCGGGGCGGCGAGGGGGTCGTTGAGCACGCGCAGCAACAGCGCGAAGTTCCAGCCCTGCAGCAGCAGGAACAGGGTCCCTACCACGTAGGCCAAGGGAGTCACGAACAGCGACAGCAACTCTCGGTGCGCGACGGCCACCGTCCCCGATACCCAATGTACGACCGCGCCGATTGCTGCGTTCATGGCGACGACTCCGAGGGCGAGGCCTTGCCCGCGCCGGTGACCTCTGCGAAGCGCTCTTCGAGACGGGTCGTCCCGGCCCGCAGCGTAAGGACGGCCACCCCGGCCTCCCGAGCGGCGATGCCCAGCGCCCGCATGACCTCCGAAGGCGCCAAACCAACCGCGCTGATGTCGATGCGTCGCGCCGCGCCCAAGCCTGCCTCCGGCCGACTGGGCAGGGTGGTTTGCAATGCGGTGGCGGCCGCAGCGACCACCGGCAGGCACGCCGCGTCCTCACCCACGATGGACAAATGCACCTCACCGGGCGTAGTCGCCGCCTCGATGGTCTCGTCGGCTGCGACCTTTCCCGCTGAGAGAATCACCACCCGATCACACAGCATCTCGACCTCCGCCAGAATATGCGACGAAAACAGCAGGGTCTGCGTGCCCCCCAACTCGCGCAGCATCGCCCGGACGTCGCGAACCTGGTTGGGGTCCAGACCAACCGTCGGCTCGTCGAGTACCACCAACGGCGGCGCACCAAGCAGCGCATCGGCGAGCGCGACCCGCTGACGGTACCCCCGAGAGAGCTGCCCAATAGGGGTGTCCAGCACGTGGTCGATGGCGGTCATCTCGGCCACGCGTCCGACTTCGCGTGCACGCCCACGCCACGGCACGCGTTTGATCCGGGCACGGAACAGCAGGTGCTCGCGCGCGCGCAGCTCGTAGTACAGCGGCACATGCTCTGGCATGTAACCAACCCGGGCGCGGACTTGTGCGGATCGAGTTTTGACATCGATTCCGGCGACTTCAACCCGAGTACGAGCGCTCGCCGCGATCGGCAAAAACCCGCAAACGAGGCGCATCAGGGTGGACTTGCCCGCGCCATTGGGGCCCAGCAGTCCGAGGCGTTCACCGGGTTTGATCGACAGCGCGACGGTGGACAACGCGTTGTTGTCGGCACCGCTGTAGCGATGAGACAGGTCCTCGACCACGAGGGATGCGGGGCCTGACGTCGACATACGCGCTATCGCGGAGCGGCGTCCGCACCGGGTGACGGGCCGACCGCTTGGCCGCGGCTCCCGGGATCGGCGTCGGCGTCCGGTGTCGCAGCGGGGGTGCCCAGCGTAGCTGAACCCGACGGCTGCACCCGAGATGGCGGTTTGGCCTCCGGCAGCCCCTCGCGTGGGTCCCCCTCGGCGGCGCGGGGGTCGTCTTTGGGCAGCCTCGCCGCATCGTCCTCGTTGACGAGCACCGGGTCGCGCCCGATCTCCGCCAGCGCCCATTGCATGACGGTCTTGGTATCGCCGTCGGACTCGGTTTTGATCTGCGCTTTGAGGCGCGGCGCGTAGGCCTGCAAGCGCTGCTCGCCCATGACCTGCGCAACCGCCATACGCACGATGTGCTCCGGTTCGGTCTGCAGGGAGTACAGCAGCGCCATCGCCGTGCCCGCGTCGATGGCGGCCGCGAGGTTACGGGCACAAGCGATGCGCTCATCGGGCGAAACGAAGAACGCGCCATCAGCCTTCTTGCGTCCGGTCAGGCCATTGACCAAGCTCGCACGGACTCGCTCGTAGTCGACGTAGGCCGTCGCCGCCGCTTCCGGGTCGCCCGCACGGATCCGCAGTTCTCCCAGCGCGAGCCAGTTCTCGAGGTTGTTGGGGTCGAGCGCACTGGCGGTCGCCTGGGCGACGGCAGCAGCTTTGAACTGCTTGTCTCCGGCCAGGCCAAGTGCCAACGCCATGAACGGGCCGGCATCGTCCGGTCCGGCACCGTCGGGCCCCACGGCACTCGGCACGAGTTTGGTCGCGTGGCGCCAGTACGCGATCGCCCCTTTCCGATCGCCACGAAGTTCAAGCATGTGGCCAAGCAGGATCGCGGCGTTGATCCGCAGGAAACGGTCGTCGGCGCGATCGAGGATCGACTGAAGGTCGGCCTGCGAACTCGCAAAAACCTTCCCAGCCGTGGCTGCGGCCGCATCAGCCTCGAGTCCGTCCGCGATCTGTGCGTAGCGTTTCGCCCGGGCTTCGTCGTCAGCCAGCTCCTCGCGGGACTCTGGCGCGGCTGTGGCGGCCGGCAGCGCTGCGGAGGGCGCGGCGTCAGGGGTCGCCGCTTCGACGCCTGGTTTGACGGGCTCGACACCACCATCGCAAGCCAACGCCGTCAGCAAGCCGAGTGCCGCGATGGGCCGCATCGCGATCCCCAATCTGTTGCTTACGCGCGGATTTGTTGTGGTCACGCCTTGCGAGACCCCCACAGAGCCGCTCGGTTCCCGAGCACCCGACGAGCATCTAGCGCAATCGGCGGATTTTCTTCGGACCACGACGCCGCGGAGGTTGCCACAGAGCGACCCGACCATGATACGATAACAATGTGGGTTTTGTGGGCATGCCGAGTTTGACCTCGATTGCTGCGTTGGTGACATTGCTCGCCACCGGCTGCGGGCTCGGCAGCGACCCTGCGACCCCGTGTGGATCGATGGACCTCGGACACGCTCGCAACGGGACCTTGGTCACGCCCCACACTGCGCCAGTCGTCGCGATCACGGCCGACCAGCCGTTCATCCTGCACGAGGTCTGCGACGAAGAAACGGGCTGCTACCTTCGTCGGGAACGTCTCGAGGGCTTGAGCACCGGGAGTCGCGTTCTGCTGACCTCCACCGGGGAGTTTGCGATCGCCATCGACCGCGAGCTGGGCATCGTCAACAGCTACGAGATCTCAAGCGTGAGCACCCCAGACGGGCGCGCGGTTGCGCGGCTCAACCCAGTCACCCAGGGGAAGAATCGGCCACGGCATTTGGTCGCCAGCATGCGCGGCAACAACTACGTGTTGACGCGAACGGCCGACATGCGACTGGGCCGCTACTACCCGGGCGAAACTCAGGCACATCTCATCGGAGACGACATTGCGAACCTCCGCGTGGCTGCGGTCGGTGAACGTTATCTCGTGGGTCGCAAGATTCACACTGGCGGCGAGGAGTCGCTGTATCTGGTCGGCGTGCACCCTGACGTGGAGACGGGCGAATCGATTCGGCTGGTGCGGGGGCGGACGTTCTCCCGCGTGGTGTTGAGCCCGGGCGACGAGCGGATCATCGCGACCTCGGGCGAAGGCAATGCCGCGCAAACGCTGGTGTTCAGCGTGCCCGACGGCACACTCATCGACCGGTTCTCGGGTGCGGCGGTCAGCGGGCGTGGCGCCAGCGAGGAAATTCCGGGGCTGCGCGGCGTCTCTCCGGACGGTAGTCATCTCGCCTTCCGCACACCAACGGGCGCACTGGCGATGCGTAACCTCGATCTCCAAGCGTCGTGTCTCGTGCGCAGCGCGACCGCTGGCGACCACCAGATCGCCGGCTTTGCCCCCAACGGCGTGCTGTACATGGAAGCATCGGAGAGCGTTGGGCGCTCGCGCGTGCTGGCGTTCGACCCCGTGACCCGGGACCTGGTGGCACTCGGCGAAGCCGGCCACAACTACCGTCTCGCCGCAGTCGCTGCGGCAATGCCTGGGCAACCCGAGGACGGCGTCGACGAGGGCCGTGACGCCATGAGGCACTGGGCGATCGCCGTCGAACAGGGCAGTTACACCGCGGTATCGGCCAACCGCGCGAGCGACCACCTCATCCTGTCGGATGTGTCGTTCATGGCGCGCGACGACACGGGCGTGTGGCTGCTCGACTCCAGCCGCGACGATGCGCCCGGCGACATCGGGCAGACCCTCTCCGTTCGACGCATCGCGCCCACGGTCGTCGACGGCGAGCTTCGGTTCCGCAACGGCACCCAGGGACCGGCGTTCATGGACAATGGCGTCCTTGAGGACGTCTTTTCCAAGAGAGTCTCGCGCAACGCTGAGTTGTGCGTCAGCACCGGTATTCCTGGCGCGTGGGCCGTGCGCTGCCATGACGGCACCAGCTCAAGCAAGTTCTTGTCCAGCAGTTCGGGACATACCGAAGACCCAGAGCAGCCCGGACCCGCCGACGTGTCGGATCCGGAAACGCCAGCGGATGAGTAGCGTGTCTCGTGCGTCAGCTCTACCCGCGCCGTTTTACCCCCGCCGTAGTGTCGGCCAGCGCGAATGCTGACGCCCGGCGGCCGTCTGGACGTCGGCCATCGCGTGAGCCACGGCGTCGGCAACATCCATGGCGGCCGCGCCGACCTCGAGGCGTTCCCCCGCGAGGCCATGCACGTGCGCGGCGATCGGCGCAGCCACAGCCGCCGTCACACCACGCGCCATCAGGGCACCCAGCACGCCAGCGAGCACGTCGCCGGACCCCGCGGTCGCCAGCGCGGCGCTACCGCTGACCACGACGTGCACATGCGCGGCCTCGCCAGTGTTCTCGCCAGTGTTCTCGCCAGTGATCTCGCCAGTGTTCTCGCCAGTGCCAGTGGTGGCCATCGCGGGCGTCGCCACCAGTGTGCCCTCGCCCTTGAGCACCACCACCGCGCCCGTACATCCCGCCAATCGACGCACGGCCTCAACCCGGTGCGCCTGCACTCGCACTGAAGACCAGGGGTCGTCCGGAAACGCGCGGGTCAAGAGTCGAGCGGCTTCCCCCGGATGCGGCGTGATGACCCGAGCGCCGCGACGATGCGGGAGCTCTGTCTTGGGATGTGGGTTGGGCTCAAGTAGCGGCACCTCGTCCAACGCGCTGGCATCGAAGACCGCGGGCCGCGGCTCGACACGCCACAGTTCTGCGAGCCCGAGGCGATCGGCGGCCCGGGTGAGGCCGGGGCCGACACACAGCGCCGACGCACCAGGCAGCAACGTCTCGTCACCGCGCCGACGCACCATCAACTCGGGCCGGTGTGCCACCAGTTGCGCGGAGACCTCCGGATCATCGCTCGCAATCGTGACCAGACCTACCCCCGCCCGCAATG
>JAESSZ010000529.1 GCA_016763875.1 Nannocystaceae bacterium | reverse complement strand
GGTGGACCTCGCCGAGGTGATCCACCGGATTCCGCCCGCCCCTGAACTCTCAGCCGCGGACTGATCGCCCGGCCCTCAACACTGGCTGGGGTCGCACTCGCCTACGCGGGGCGTCGCGCTACCGGGACCAACGTCGCACCACATGGGCAGGTCTTCGGGGATCCCTGCCTGCCAGCTCGTTTCTCCGTCCTCGAGCCAGTAGGGATGGTCCAAGAAGAATGTCCACATCGGCGTAAAGGCGGGCACGCCCTCGGGCTGCCCGAAGGGGGGAACGCCGTGACCGCAGTTGTGTATGCACTCCACAATCGCGTGTCCGTCCGCGTCCAGGTCGTCTTCCATCTCGTGGGACGTGTCCTCGAAGTTGATCGCCACGCAGATGTCTATCGGGCCGCCCCACAGCACAAAGAACGGCATCTTGTGAGTCGACCCCATCCACGGCTTGACCAAGCCACCCGTGCCGCCCGAAAGCGACACCGCGGAGGCAAGATACTCGCCACGCCCAGAGGCGAGTTGAGCGGTCCACAACGCGCCCGCGCTTACCCCCACGGACGTGACGCAGTTGGGCTCGATAGTCCAACTCGCGGCCGCGCATGCGAGCATGTCGTCGAAGAACACGAACTCTTCTTCGGCACGTGCGTCGCTATCGAGCACAGAGAATGGCCACCGAAACAGCAGGTCGCCCTTCTCTTCCGGGATGAGCGCGATGAAACGAAACTCGTCGACCGCGGCTTGCACATCACCCTGTTCAAGAAAGCTGTTGGCGCTCCCTCCGAGCCAATGCCACAAAACGGCCACGGGAAGCACTTCGTCGTCTTTGAGATCGCTGGGCTGCACGACCAGGACGGAGCGGTCGTTGCCCATGCTCACCAGATCGTTGAAGCCCGGGACTAGTTGCGGGCACTCGCCACCGGTATACGCAGGCAGCGGCGGCGGAGCCTCGGCGCCATCGGGGGCGGACTGATAACAGAGACCTTGGAATCCGATAACGGGAGGATCGCCCGTACTCTCGGAGGAGCCGCCGTCTTCGCTTCCTGTCGGATCTAGGCTCGTGGCCGTCGCCTCAGATGCGGTGTCGGTGCTTGAACGCGAGTCGTCGCTGCTGCCCGTACCATCGTCCGGGGCGTCATCCGGCGCATCATCTGGAGTGTCGTCCGGGGCATCGTCTGGAGTGTCGTCGTTGCCTGTGACCGCACCAGCGGTCGACGAACCCTCGGTTGCCCCTTGTCCCCCGGCGGCAGCTTGATCGTCCCCACAACCCAACGCCACCGTTGCCAGCCCCGCGAACGTCGTTGTCCTCAGCATTTTCGCGCAGCGCATCGTCGCAACTTTACACGACCCAGCGGGTATCGGTACGCGTTCTCGCTACGCGAGGCGTATCTCGCCCTCGCCAAGCACGATCCGGTCGGCCTTGTACAAACCGCCAATCGCACGCTTGAACGCCTTCTTGCTCAGCCCCAGCGCGCGTTGGATAGCTTCAGGCGAGCTGCGATCGTGCAAGGCAAGCATGCCTCCGGCCTTCTCGAGCGCCGCCACGATAACCGCCTGCGCATCCTCCATCCCGTCAACGCCACGCCGAGTGAGCACGACGTCGAGACGGTTGTCCTCGCGTACCAGCCTGACGTAACCGCGATGCTCCGACCCCACCGGCATGTCCTGGTACACATCGCTACTGTGGATCAAGCCGCGATGACGCCCGTCGACGACCACTTGCACGCCCGCGTCCGAGCGCCCGTACACCAGCAGCGCCACGACGTGGTCCGCTCGTACCTCACTGACGTCGTAGTCGAAATACTTCGACAGCCGCGTTGAGCCGATGATGCGTTCGCCCTTGCGGTCCATGCAGACCGCCACGACGTAGCGCTTGCCTTCGAGCATCGCTGTCCCTTGGTGGTCCGGCGGAACGTACAAGTCTTTGGGAACCCCCCAGTCCAGGTAGGCCCCAGCGCCCGTCACCGAAACACACTTCAAGTACGCGAACTCGCCAACGACTGCGGCGGGTTCCCAAGTCGTCGCCTGCGCCAAGCCTTCGTGGTCCGCGTAAGGAAAGACCTCCACGGAGTCGCCAACCGCGACCCCTTCGGGCGCCAGGTGAGCGGGTAAAAAGAGATCTTGGCCGTCAGCGTTGAGCAGAATCCCGCTGTCGACGAGCTCGGCCACCGTCAGCTCGTGGAACTGTCCAATCTCGACCACATTCGCCACTGTGCCCTGCTACCACAGCTGGCGGTTGTGCGGTGCGGCCGGGGAGGACCCCAACCGGGTGACCCCTGCCAGCAACCCCAGCGGACCGCGCCCGTACCTCAGTGGACGTGCCCCAAGGCCGGTGGAAGACTCCGGCCGTGCACCGCCTCGGTCCCGCCCTGCTGGTCTCCCTCGCAACATGTCAACTCGTGGCGTGTCAGCGCAATGAGCCGGCGACGACCCAGCCTTCCGATGCAGCACCGCCCGACGAGGACCCCGATGTCGAGGCGTTCGCGTTTGTCTCAAGCGACAACAATGCCCAGCCCGATGCCCGGGGCACACAAGACCAGACCGACGGTGCGCCAGTCGGTTTCGAGGTGACAACGGTTACCCTGGCGCGCGAACTCGCTGAAGAAGCGGTCTACGACCAACTCAACCCCAAACAGCAGTGGAAGACCTCGCCCGTGCTGCCCGCGAAGTGGCCCAGCAACAACGCCGAGGCGATGTTCTTGTTTTACCCAATGGCGTTGCACCCCAAGTCGATGGAGCGCTACGAGTTGTACTCGGCGGCGTGGGTGGTCGTCGTTGCGCTAACCGACGGGACCACAGAGATCACGCCGATCGCAAAGTCTCGACGGTTGGGCACGATCGAGGATGGCCGTCCAACGAGTCTCGAACGACGGGAGTTGGAGATGGCAGAGGAAGCGATGATGGTGTTGCTACTTGGGGGAGACAGCCAAGCGGGTGAAAATCGTTTTTGGGGCTACCTCAAGTATTTTCACGAACACCCGAAAATCGGCGCCGACATCAAAAGGCGACGTCCCCGATTCGTGAAGTGGCTCAAGGGACGCCCTCACCACACCTGACAATACTTGAGCCGATCGCCCTGCCCGCCGCCTCTGACTTCGCGAGAGGCTAGACAACCGGTGCATTGGACTCGAACGGTAGCGCTTGGCGCCACGACCCTAATACTCGCGTGCTCAGACGACGGGCGCGAGCAAGACCCGAACACGACACTGCCGCCGATCGTGGTGCCAGGAACGGGAACCTCGGGAGGCATGGAGACCGAGCCGTCTGGCGATGAGTTTGTGGACGAGTTTGGCGGCGACAGCACCGGAGGACCGCTCGGCTGCAGCGGCGATGGTTTGTGTCAGAACCAGATCGATCTGCTGTTCGTGGTCGATAACTCAGGGACCATGGGAGAGGAACAACTCAACCTCTCGCGGCAATACGCCAACCTCATCGAGAAGCTCGAGAACCTCACAGACCACGACGGCAATCCCATTGGGGCCGACGTCAACATCATGGTGACCACAACGGATATGTGGAATCCGTCGTGCGATGGAGAGTGGGTCAAACCCGATTACGTCGCGGCCAGCGGCGACCCGATTTACACGGCGTGCACAGACCGCCCGGGACGTTTTGAGTCCCACGATGGCACGGACTTTTCCACGACGTGCACCGACGTCTGCACGACCGGCGCCACCGTCGAAGACCCGTTCATCCACTTCAACAGTTTCGGCAATAACGTCATCGGTGGGACCCCGGCCGACGCGCTGTCGTGCATTGGTCCGCAGGGCGTGGACGGCTGCGGATACGAGGCACCGCTGGAGTCCATGATTCAGGCGCTGCGTCCCCAATCGTGCTGGAACGATCCGCTGGGCTGTACCGAGGAAGAATGGGCGTGGGTCAACAAACCCTTCCTCCGCCCCGACGCAGCGCTGGCTATCGTGTTGATCACCGACGAGGCCGACTGCTCGATGAAGAACTACGCGGCGATGAACGCCGACGCATTCATCGAAGGCGAGGCGACAACATCTGCGGTGTGCTGGAATGCAGGGGTGCAATGCTCGGGATTTGACGCCGCCACGGGGACCTACGCCGAGTGCCATGCGGTAGACCGCGCCTTAGACGGCAGCCTAGTGACCGGCCCGGACTTCCCGGGAGACGCGCCCGCGTTGCAACCGCTGTCGCGGTACACCGAGTTTCTCGACCGCCTCAAGGCAGACGGCAAAGACATCATCATGCTGGGGATTCTCGGCGTGCCGGAAGTGCGCGAGCACAACGCCGAGCCACCGTTCGAGCCGATCGCTGGCGGAGTGGCAGACCTCGAATACCGAGAGTGGACCGACGCGGACATTCTTCCGGGTGACGCCGACAACGCTGCGGCCAAGACCGACAAGTTTGGAATCGGTCCTGGCTGCACCGGGTTCGAGGACGCGAGCATGACCATTTCAACCGGACAGGCAATCCCGCCCGTGCGGATCAAAGAGGTCTGCGAATCGCTCAATGACGGCGAAGACGTCCGCTGCTGCATCGAGTCGATCTGTGATGATGACTTCAGCCCAGCTATCGACTGCTTGGCCGGCATCATTCAGAACGTGCTCGAGCCGATCAAGTAGAACTCAGTCGACGAACAGGATCGCTGGGGCCTCGTCGATTTTTTCCATTGCAAGCTCCCAGGTCGGGGGGCCGTCGGCGGCCGCCTGGTCCCAGTGGGTCACCTTCCCCGTGTCCGCAACTTCGCCTGATCGCGGTATCACGTCCGCATGCGCCCCGGAGGCCGTGAATGCATACATCGCTCCGACGTCTTCCCAGACCGACAACGTGCGCTGAAATCCGCATTCGTTTTCGCCAGCGAACGAGATTGCGACGAGACCAGGCGTCATCATCAGCTGCGCGGCGATCCCCCCGACCATCTCGCCGAACACAGCCACGTCGTCGGGGCGAACGACCAGCTGCGTCGTACTCACCACGTAGGTCTCGGCGTCGCCAACGAACGCGCCCGTCTCCGGGTCGATCCCGGGACCCGAGAGCGGTTGGCCGACCACGAACTCGCCTTCGCACGCGTAGATTGCGTCGAGGTCAGGGCCAGGGTCCTCGGCGCCCGTCGAATCCGCGGCATCGTCCATCGACGAGCCATCGTCGGCGCTATCGTCACCGCTGTCGTCTGCGCTCTGCTGTGTGGTCGCGGTAGCACCATCGTCGGTGGCACCATCGTCGGTGGCACCATCGTCGGCTGCACTATCGTCCGCAACACCATCGTCGGAGTCGTCACCGCACGCTGGCAACGTCACCATTGCGGCGAGCAGAAGGCAAAAGGAAAGAGAAGTTCGGTTGAGGTTCTGAGCTAACATGGAGTGTCCTTCCCGGGCACAGAGGTGCCGGGTATCCTGGAAACTGAAGGGTTGTGAGACGCGAACTCGCTACGTCTCGGGCTCGGGCTCGGGCTCGGGCTCGGGCTCGGGCTCGGGCTCGGGCTCGATGGATCCGAACAGCAGGCGATCGAACGTCATACCCGTCCGCCTGGAGTGGAAGTCGTCGCGACTACCGTAGGCGTGCACCGCGACTCGAACGCCCGGGGCTTCGCCATCGCCCATCGTTGCGAGCCAGCGATGTTCGCCTTGCTCG
>JAESSZ010000528.1 GCA_016763875.1 Nannocystaceae bacterium | reverse complement strand
GTGGCCTTCGTTGTCGCGAGGCGGTGACGGGGCCGCGAACGATTCGCTGCCCCAGTGCGCCAGCGGGATGACGACCTCCTGAATCCCATCGCAGAAACCACCGAGCGGTTGCTCGCGCGCAGGCACGCGGGCGCAGCGGGTACCCGTCGTCACCAAGATCGGCTGGGTTGCCGTGATCACCGTGCCCGACAGATCGCGGTCCGCGACGGCAATGTCCGGAAACGCGTTGGCCGCGATGATCCGCAATCCGTCGTAGGCGTGGAGACCCGGCACGACACCAGTACCGCCAGCGAGCACCGGACCAATCGCGAGATTGACGGGCTCGGTGGGCACGGGGGGCGTCCACTCGAGTGTCGTGTTGTCGCTCAGCACAACAACGTCGAAGTAGCTGGGCGGGCCAAGGTTCAGCTGCTGGTAGGCGTGGGGCGAATAGCTCAGCACCACATACTCGCGCCCCAGCAGTCGGTAGGGCATCAAGAGTGACGAGTCGGCGGACGTCGCGACGCTCCCCGGCATGTGGTGATGGGCGGCCACTGGCAAGTCGCTGCGCACGCGGTACATGCCACCCACACGGAACCAAGAACTCACCGGCCCGGTGTTCGTATCCATTGTCCACCGCACGGTTTCCCCAGGGCCGAGCGCGATCTCTTCGACGAGTTCCTCCTCCCCACCACCCACCGTGGTGCGAAACAGCTGCACGTTGGCGGTGTTGCGGACGTCGCCGTTGGCAACGACGACGTTGTCGAGAAGTTCCTCGTCGATCCCGAGCAGACGACTGACGACAAAGTCGCAACCGAGGGTGCCTTCGGCGAACTCGCAAGGACCAGCGCATCGGTCTTCGACACAGATCGCGGCACTTGGGCACGGCTCAGCCATCCACGCCGAGCCATCGTCGGCACACACTTCGAGCGTTTCGTCGTCCAAACACCGGGTTTCGCCAGCCACGCACGCAACGACGGGACCTCCGCTCGTGCTCGTCGAGTCCGCCACTTCGGGCGTCATGGTCACGGTCTGTCCGCCAGTACTCGAGGTTCCCTCAACCGGGCCCGTGCTGTCCTCGGTGGCGCTATCCACTGCCACCGCCGGTCCGCAGCCCAACAACGTTACCGCCACCGCCAACAACCATCGACCATTGACCATTGCTTCCTCAACTACCACAGACGCCGCATTAGGGAGATTCTCATGGGTTGGTTCGCTCGAGATGATCATGCCAGTACCTGTCGACCGCGGCCGACCAACGTTCCGTCTATTTTGTGCGTAGATGAACCTCGGGGCCGCGGCTCTACGCGAGCACCCCCGGATCGGCGGGCCATCGTTTCAGGAGCCTGCCCGTGGGCCCGAGTTCGTCGTGACTCATCCCGTAGGCTCGACGATGCTGCATGGTGTGCTTTGCGTTGGCGTTGGCGATAAAGCGACTCTCCCCCCTCTGCCACGGTGCGTCGTAGGCGTCGCACCGCCGATCGACTTCGCGAAAGTAGGCACGGGCATCGGCGGCGGAAAGACCCCTTCGAATCGCACGGGTGACACGGCCCTGCACGTGGTCGAGTTGCGAATGCGGGAGTCCTCCCTCGCGCTCGAGCTGCTCCGCAAAGCAACGTAGCTCGGTGTCCTCGCCCACCCGGGCAGGCAGCGCGCGTAGCATGGCGTGAACCGTCTCGGGAAAGGGGGCGACCGCGGTCGCGATCATGCGGGGCACGTTCTGGTGGGGGCAGCGGATCTCCACGATGCGCGGCTTTGTCGGCCCCGAGCAGCCGTCATGATGAAAGTACTCGCCCTGGCTCAGACGGCCACGGCTGGAGCGCCCACGCACGTCGCGGTAGCGACTCCGATCGGCATGCACCCCCCGAATCACTACCAGTCCAATGTCATCGACCAACGAGAAGAAGGCCTGCCTACGCGCACCTGCGAGAAAATCCTCGTGCAGAAAATCCCGTTCGGTGGCGACGCTCGGCTCGATCACCACGCAAAAGGGCCGCGGCTGCGAGAACTCGAAGCGATGCTCGGGCCCATGCAACGCGGCAATTCGTGAGGCAAGGTCGGCGTTCACAGCGGGACCAACATCATACCGAACAAGCACATCTTGTCGCGGGTGCCAAAGCTGGGCACCACGCCTACGATCGCCCTACGCGCCCGGCCTTGAACCGCCGCTTCTTCACCGCGAACGCGATCCCCTGGCCGTTCAAATCCATATCCATGGTCAGCAGCTTCCGAGTCTCCGCCGACTCCAACCCGTGCGCTTCCAGCAACTCCGAAAACAAGGCATCCACCTGCTCGCGACAATACACATCAATCCCCGCATCGTCCCGATCCGACGCAAACGCCTCCTCCACAATCACCCCGTACCGATCCAGCCGCGGATGCAGCAACGCCGCCACTGCACTCAGCTCCGTCACACCACCGCAGTGGGTCAAGTACGCAGTCTCGGCCCCGATCGCCACGATCCGATCGATGCTCGCCTTAGCCGCAGCGGCATCGAAGTCCGTCGGTGACGTCGAGGGCACAGCAAACAACCCCTTTCCCTGAAGCCGCGGATACACCAGCCCAAACGCGTCCCCCGTAAACACGCCCCCTTCCGCCGGATCGTGAACACAGAAGTGGTGGTTGGCGTGCCCGCGCGTATGCAGGAACCGAAGCTCGCGACCGTTCCAGTTCAGCGCTTCGTTATCACCCATGATCCGAACCCGATGCTCCGCAATGGGATCGATGGTCCCGTACATCTCAGCAAACAGCACCTCCCCGTACACCCCCTTGGCACTGCGGACGAGCTTGCTGGGGTCGATCGCGTGCTTGGCCGCGTTGGGATGTGCAAGCAGCGTGGCATTGGGGCAGGCCTTCATCAGATCTGCAGCACCGCCTGCGTGGTCGAGGTGCACGTGGGTGATGATCACGTAGTCGACCTGCTCGGGGCTCATGCCGCGCGCAGCCAGGACCTCAAGCATGCGCGGCACGGCGGGGGCGTTGGCCGTCTCGATGAAGGCCGCTCTGTCACCTTGCTGCAGCAAGTACGTGGAGACGAACTCTTCGTGGCCGAGGTACTTCGCGTCGATCGTGGTGACGGTCACGGCCGCAGGGTACG
>JAESSZ010000054.1 GCA_016763875.1 Nannocystaceae bacterium | reverse complement strand
GCTCGGGCTTACGCTCGATCCACGACGGTACGGGCAGCGTCGGCGCCGGCCAACTGCCCACCGCCATCGGATGCGACCGACTTCGCTCCCGCAACGCGATGGTGTCGCCCACCCTCACCAGCGCGGAGACGATGTCGAGCCGACCGCCGTTGACGGTGATGTGGCCGTGGTTGACCAGCTGGCGTGCAGCCGGGATCGTCGGGGCAAAACCCGCACGAAACACGATGTTGTCGAGCCGTTGCTCGAGCAGTACGAGCATCTCCGTGCCCGTCACGCCCGACTTCCGCTTCGCCTTGTCGAACAACTTACGCATCTGTCGTTCGGTCAACCCGTAGTTGCGCCGAACGATCTGCTTCTCGCGAAGCTGCATCCCGTACTCGCTGGGACGGCGGCGAAAGGCGAAACCGTGCTGGCCGGGACGCGTTTCCCGGCGGCGTGCCCCCTTGCGGGTCAGCCCGGGGAGGTCGATGTTGAGGGCTCGAAGGATGCGAAGGCGAGGTCCTGTATAGCGGCTCACGCAGGGGCTCCTTTCCAGACGTCGATTCCCGCCCGGTGGTTGGTGTTGTTGCGCTTGCGGTCTTGCGCGTCCGTTCGCCTTACTTCGCGAACGAACGCCGCTTGAGCCTGAGGTACGCCGCAAACACGCGCACCCCGGCCGCGCCAAGCAGCGCCATCGCAACCCCCAGAGCAACGTAGCTCCACGAGGGCATGGTTGCGACAAAGTCTGGCTGGAGCATGGAGTTACGCCATGCCGCGAGCGACACCAGGCACGCCGCGCCTGAGACTCAGCGCCTCTCCGGAAGCCTCTCCGGCGACCAGCAGCTCGCAGCACGCGTCAGTGATGACTCGCTGCAGCATGTGCAAAGAGCTCTCGGTGAACCGAAGGGATATCGCGCCCATGTGCAGGTGAACCACCCCACAACTGCACGCCTCAGTCGTCGCAATAGGGCTGCTGGCTAGCACGCGCTTGGAGTCATCGGGGCTACAGGGCAGATCGGCGTACGACATGGCGTCTCGTTTTGGTCATGCGGAAAAGCTCCGCAAAAAATCCGCGACCAGCCCAACCTGGCAAGCCCTTGCACGAGCCTTGATTCGAAGCGAAGGCTGGACTGGACGCGGGACGGAGCATGAGCCGGTTAGTGCCGGGCGGGATCACACAAGCGCCCGGGCCACCTCTCTCACGCCAATGATTCTATCTAAATGAAAACGAATGTCAACATCAATTGATGTCGGTCGAACGAATTCTCAGAAACGGACTCCCGCGGCCTTACGGCAAGATATGCGCCTTCACGCCGACCATGACGGTCAGCGGTGCCCCGGGCCTGATCCCAAACGGCCGCTGCGAGGAGACAAATGCCGCGTTGGTGGCGTTGCCGACCTGGCTGTACAGACGGAAGCGTTGCAGAACCCGGACCTCCGCCGCGATGTCCATCGTGAAAAAACCAGCGATGCGCTCGCCATCGGGGATGCTGCCGCTACCCGCCACGTCCCGCATGGCCCCGTTGAAGGTGGGCGCGACCGTGATATCCCAGATCCTGCCCCCCCACCCCAAAGGTTCCACCGGCCAGGTGCTTGGGCACGTAGGGCAGCTCAAATCCCTCTTCAACGTCACCCCACTGCGGGAAGGCCGACGCGAACGTATTCCCGAAGCGCGTGCCCGTGAACGTGTACCGCGCTGCGGCCTCGAGCCCCAAGCCGTTGTCAAAGCGATAGCGGTAACGGGCGAGCCCCTCCGCTCCGTACACCAGGACTTCACCCGCATTGAACTGCTCACTGCCGTCCCCATCAACACATCCCGACGAGAACGTGCAGGAGCCACTGAGGTTGGTGTAGTCGCTCACAAACCCGACAGCCTCCGCGTACAGACCGTTGTAGTTCACGCGCGCCCCAGCTTCGTAGTTGATGGAGAACTCGGGCTCGACGTCATCGGGCTGCCCTGGCGACACGGGAGAGAAGCCACGGTGAACGCTCCCGAACACCGCGAGCCAAGGTTGTGCCATGAACAACGCGCCCGCCCCGGGCGTGACCGGGGTGTAGAGCCCTCGACTCTGCTGCTCGGCGACGGAGTCTTCGAACTGCGTCGAGATGACCTCGACCCGGACTCCGGGCGCCACCGTAAGGCGGTCCCACAGCGTGATGGCGTCGTACACATGGAACGCGGCGGCGATCGTCTCGCCACGATTTTGAACCGTGTCTTGGCGGTCGGTGCCGTCGGGTACCAACGTGCCTCGCGTCATCAGGAACGCGTCCTCGGTGTGGTCGCGTACGATCGAATCGTTGTGCACGCGCGCGCCGATTTCGAGTTCCTGTTTCACCATGCGCCACGAGGGACGCCACCGGAACGCGGTCTGCAAACCTTGACTCACGTATTGCCGACCGTTGTTGGTGACCAGCAACGCTTGCCCCGGAAGCTGAGCGTCCTCGTCGCCGCGTAGGATCGACGCCAAGACCGCGCTCGGACCGTCGTCGGGGTTGGCGAGGATGTCGACCAGCGGGGGCCCGCCGCGAAATCCGTTGAGCCGCCGCCACACCCGATCGAAATCGTGTCGGTACAGACGGGCTTCGACTTCGATGGTGTCGTCTTGGCGCAAGACGTACGTGAGTTCCGCCTGCGAGCGCCACCAGCTCATGTTGTCCAGCGCGCTGGCGGCGTAGCGGCGGTACGGCGTGGCGTCGAAGTCCGCCTGCGTGAGCCCAAGATAGGTCTCGTTGGCGTTCTCGGTCGCGTAGCCGCCCTTGAGCTCGATGTCGTGCGTGATGCGTCGGCCGCTCGGCGTTTCGTAGCCGAGCTTGACCATTGAATCGTTTTTCCCGAAGCCCGTGTTTCCGCCGCCATCGAGGTCTTTGAACCCTGATGTCTGGATCCGAGCGGCCTCGAGCAGCACGCCAAAGCCCTTGTAGGTCGTGCCGTAAAATCCGTGGCCCTTGACGTAACCGAAACGTCCGGCCGCCAGGTCAACCACCGACGTATGCGCCTCCGGGATGTCGCGCGTTTGCAGGTTGATGGCGCCACCGATCGTGTTTGGCCCCTGTTTGATCGAGGCCAGGCCCTTGTAGACCTCCATCCTGACCATGCGCGTGACCAGCGGGAAGTAGTAGGCAGCGGGCGCCGAGTACGGGGCGGGCCCAAACAGCAGGCCGTCCTCCAGCAGGGTGATCTTGGCCGAGCGGTCGGGGTTCGCCCCTCGGATCCCGATATTGGGACGCAGGCCGTAGCCGTCTTCGCCTCGAACATAGACCCCGGGCACCATCGCCAGGATCTTGTGCACGTCGTCGTACTCGTGCCGCTCCAGTTCTTTCTCGCTGATCACGTGCGCAGAGCCGGCCACGCGCGGAAGATCGGCGCCGTCGAACATCGAACCGACAACCACCGTCCGCGTGGTCTCGGGGGCATCGTGTTCCTCGGCGGGTTTGGCCGGCTCAGGCTTGGCCGGCTCAGGCTCAGGCTTGACCGGAGCAGGCTCAGGCTTGACCGGAGCAGGCTCGGCCGGTGCAGGCTCTGCAGGCTCTGGCTCGGCCGCAGCAGGCTCGGCCGGACTCTGAGTGGGGCTTGGCTGCCCAGGCTCGGCTACCGGGTCAGCGCCCGGTTCGGGAACCGGATCATCGGCCACATCGACCGCAGGATCACCTTCACCCGAATCACCGGACGGACCACCGGAGTCCTCCTCGGGCACTGCGGACTCACCATCCGAGGGGCCGCGGGCTGAATCGTTGGGAGCGTCCGGCTCGGGCTCCGTACCCGCCTCGGGCCCCAGCGCTGTCTCCGTATCCGACGCCGTCGGCGATGCCTCCGCGGGACTGGACGTCACCAACAGCAGCGCCGCGCCTGTGACGGCGCCGCCACCACGCCGCACCACGATTGCAGCCGCATCCCGCAGGGGTCCCCAAAGCATCGATGCCACGCCATCGTAGCGATGGTTTGCGGCATCAACCCCGTAGTCCGTGGGCGCCATCTCGGTCGACGCGATCCACGTCCCCGCGAGTCGATCCCATAACGCTAGCCAAGTTCCGTAGTTGCTCATCTGTAGTGCGAGTGCGTTTGCGTGGTGCATCTGGTGCTGGGCGGGTGCAATGAACCATCGTTCGAGCACGCCGAAGCGAAGCCAGACATGCGAGTGTCTAAGGTTGGATCCGGCGAGGTTGAACAAGAACCCCAGCGCATGGATCCCGACGATCTCCAGCGCCGTAGCCCGCCCTGGGAAGAGGTACAAGAACACCCCCGCCAGCAGCGCCGTGGTCAGCAAACCACGCAGGTCGTACAGCAGGGTTTCCACGGGGTGGGTGCGGTACAGCGTCAACGGAGTGAGCGTCTGGGCCGAGTGATGCACCTGGTGAAATGCCCACAGCACCGGTACCCGGTGCATCAGCCAGTGCAGCGCAAAGCGGCTCAGGTCCCAGCCAACGAAAAGAATGAGGCTGTAGACCACCGCGATTGTGGCCAGACTCCAGTCCGGTACCGTGGGCGGGCCGAACCAGCCGTGAAGTGTCAGACCCACCCAAAGTGTCGCGCTGGCGGTGGCGGCCAACCACGGGATGCGCAGTGGTGCCATGAGCAGCGCCTTGGTGAAGACCAGCGTGATGTCGGCGCG
>JAESSZ010000527.1 GCA_016763875.1 Nannocystaceae bacterium | reverse complement strand
TCCAACTCCGGCTCCGCGCGAGCGAGCCGACGGAAAACGCCACCGCAGACTTCTTCAACTTGCGTCGCGCTGCCGACGAG
This sequence comes from Nannocystaceae bacterium, assembly GCA_016763875.1. Classification (GTDB taxonomy): domain Bacteria; phylum Myxococcota_A; class Polyangia; order Nannocystales; family Nannocystaceae; genus JAESSZ01. The sequence goes on along the minus strand of JAESSZ010000527.1, from coordinate 5,234 downwards.
AACAACGGGATCGTGGCGAAAGGCGTCGCCGATCCTGACGAAGACAATCGCTCGCGGGTTGAGATCGAGTACTTCGTGCCCTAGCGAGGCTGTACTGTATCCGCCATGGCGTGGATCAAGATCCTCGACGAAGCGGCGGTTTGCGCGGCCGGTGGACGGCTTGCACGTCTCTACAAGGCGGGTAGGGACGCTGCGACCGGGCGCGTGGACAATGTGCTGCAGGTTCACAGTTTGAGGCCCGAGACGCTCGACGGGCACCTGCGCTTGTACGGCGCGGTGATGCACGCCAAGACGGGGCTCACGCGGCGCGAACGTGAGGTGTTGGCGGTGGCCGTGTCTGCAGCCAACGCGTGCCACTATTGAGTCCAGCATCACCGGGTCGGTCTGGCCCGGGAACTGGACCCATCGAGCGCCGAGGACTTCCTCGATGCGATTGAAGCATTGGGTCGTGGTGGCAGCGCACCAGCGGACGCGACCCCACGCGAGGCTGCAATGCTGGGCTACGCGCTGGCGCTCACCGCTGCGCCTGAGGCGATGACCGCGGAGCACCTCAAGCCTATGCGAGCCGCGGGGCTCAGCGATGCGGAGATTCTCGACGCAAACCAGGTGGTGGCGTACTTCGCGTACGTCAATCGACTGGTCGACGGCTTGGGGGTGCAACTGGAACGCAGTGACGCGGGGGCCTGAGGAGAGCGGCTGAGCTTCCGCGCCGCATCTGTCAGGGGCGTGGACAGGCGCGCGGTCAGTTTTTTCGAGGGCATCATCACAGTGATGTCGGTCCTGGGGGTTGCCATGCATTCCGAGGCACCCGTCCACTTCGACAGAAATGCAATTTGGCGGCGCTTCGCAGCGTCAGAGAATGCGGCCGTCTCAAGGTCCTTCACCATCGTGTCAAGCACGTCTGCATCGCCGTAGACTTCCGCGAGAGTCGCCGGGTCCTCCAACTCTATCGAACGCAGGCTGCGGAGGGCCTTCGCCATCGTGGAGAGCTCCGTGTCGACCTTGCTGCGGCTGGCCGAGCCGGGGTCGCGGAGGAATGCCGCCGCCCTAGCACGCGCACCTCCAATGTCCGTTTGCCGCCTGCAGCGCCGCCCCACGGCAGTTATTGCGCGGTCGCCCGTGCCGCGGGTCGCCGACCCCCCGGTTTTTGGGCGTCGGGGCATGCCCTGATCGCAAACGGCCAGCGTGCGTGCGTTTGCGTCAGAATGCGGCCACGCTTACCCGGATGGCACGCGCTGTCACGCGCGGGAGAGCGAAGCGACGGTGAACTCAGACAACCTGAAGCTGCTGTACGGGTGGGGCCACTATCCGGGGGCTCGTTGTCGGTTGCGTGCGACGCAGTTGCCTCGTGAACTCGGGCGGCAACTCGACAAGGGCGGGACTATCGCGCGCGGGCTTGGGCGCAGCTATGGCGATCCCGCGATCAACGAAGCGCGCACCGTCATCGACTGTTGTCCGATGGATCGGTACCTCGACTTCGATCCGGAAACGGGAACGCTAATTTGTGAAGCGGGCGTTTCGCTCGCGCAGATCATCGAGGACTTCGCACCGAGGGGCTTCTTTCCCATGATCACGCCTGGCACAAAGTTCGTCACGGTTGGCGGGTGCATCGCCAACGACGTTCACGGCAAGGCGCATCACGTCGATGGGTGTTTCTCACGGTGTGTCGATGCGTTCACGATTCTGCTGGCCGACGGGACGGTCGAGTCCGCAACCCGCCAACACAACGCGGACCTGTTCTGGGCCAACTTTGGTGGCATGGGGTTGTTGGGCATCATCACGACCGTCACGCTGCGACTGCGTCCCGTCGAGACGACCTGGTTTCGTCAGCAGACCGTCGTGGTGGACAACCTCGAGATGATGCTCGACGCGTTGCATGCCCACGACGAGACACATCCGTATTCCGTCGCCTGGGTCGATCCCGCCGCCACCGGGGCGGACCTCGGACGCGGGGTCCTCACCCTGGGTGACCACGCCACGCAGGCAGATCTGCCTGCAAAGCTCAAGGGCAAGGCGTTGTACGTCTCGCCGCCGCCCAAGGTTCGTATTCCGTTCAATCTCCCCAGCTTCAGTCTCAACCGGCTCACCGCTCGCCCGCTGAACATGGTGCTCGGGCTCGCGCTGCGCCGCGGGGCAGCCATCGCCCACTACGAAAAGTTCTTCTACCCGTTGGACTTCATCGGCGAGTGGAATCGCGGGTACGGCCAACGCGGATTCACGCAGTACCAGTTTGTGATCCCGCTTGAGGACGGCCGCCGGAGGATTCGGGAGCTGCTGCAGCGAATCACCAGCTCGGACCAGGTTCCGTTTCTCAACGTGCTCAAGAAGTTCGGCCCAGAAGAGGAGCACGGCGTGCTCTCATTTCCCTTTGAGGGCTACACGTTTGCGATCGACTTTCCGATCCGCGACGGACTCGCGCCGTTCTTACGCGAGCTCGACCGTATGGTGCTTGACGCGGGTGGTCGTATTTATCTGGGCAAAGACGCGTTCTTGGACCGGGAGACCTTCGAGGCCATGTACGCCAACAAGTTGTCGGCCTGGCGCGAGGTGAAGTCGCGCTGGGACCCGGACAACGTCTTCAACTCGAATCTGAGCCGTCGACTGGGCCTCTCGGGCTAAACAGCCTCAACTCGGGTCGATCCCGTGTTCCCGCATCGCGGCCTCATTGATGGCCGCCGCTTTCTTCGCCGCTGGCCGGTCGGACAATCGTTGGCTGTAGGTCACGAACGCGGGCCGAGATTCGATCATGTCAAACCGGAGCATGAACCGAACCGTGCCGCCGAAGATGACGTCGGCCATGGAGAATGTCTCACCCAGAATGTAGTCGCGGCCCGTGATCGCGGACTCCATTGTGTCGAGCATTACCTCGTAGCTTCCCCATCCAGCCTGTTGCGGCTTGAAGTCCCAACCCGCACCATGGGCTGAGGCCCCCGGCTCGATCACGGACGGCGCGAACAATGACCAGCGTAGGTACGTCCCGCGAGCGGGGTCATCCAACGCTGGTGCGAGCCGACCACTGGCGTACTTGTCGGCCAGGTACAGGCCAATGGCGGCGCCCTCGGTCACGACCTGCTCGCCGTCCGTCAGTATCGGCAACTTGCCCATCGGGTTGAGGGCAAGCAACTCGGGCGTCTTGTGTTCACCCTTCATGAGGTCGACAAAACGCATGTCGTAGTCGATGCCAACCTCCTCGAGCATCCAGATCGTGGTCGCGGCGCGGGAGAACGGGTGGTGGAACAGCGTGACCGACATGGGCTAGCGATTAGCATGGAGAGCGTGGTGCCGTCTCTTGGAGGATCCCGGAGGGACAGCGCGTAGTGCCACCATGACTACAATCGCGGTCGCTTGCTCAAAGGCGCTGTCAGAATCTCCGCAGCGCCTCGCCGCGTGCGTTAGAATCTGCACCGATGGTCCATCTCGACTACCGACGGCGGCTGGAGCTCGCTGGAGTCGACAGTGAGACGCTCATCGTCAACCGGAAGGGTGCGCTGAGCGGCGAGACCTTGGCCGAGGCCGAGCCTGAGCTGACAGGACTTCCGACGTTCGTTCTCGGCCGGGCCGACGAAACACCGCCTGCGGTTCCGGACCTTGAACTGGAGCGTACGTTGGGCTCCGGTGGTATGGCTATCGTGTGGGCTGCCAAGCAGTGCTCGCTACGTCGTCGGGTTGCGGTTAAGGAACTCCGGCATGACCGCCGCACCGAGAGCGCCCGTCGGGCGCTGCTTCGTGAGGCACGGGTGGCGGGCGCACTCGAACACCCCAACATCGTTCCTCTGCACGCGCTTGGGGTAACAGACGACGGTTGGCCCGTCCTGGTGATGAAGCACATCGAGGGCACGCCCTGGTCAGAGGCGCTATCCCCACTATATGTTGATGGCACCGCCGCGAAACCAGAGCAGATCGAACGTCATCTCCGGATCCTGATTCATGTCTGCAGGGCGACTCACTTCGCCAACGAACGCGGCGTTGTGCACCGCGACCTCAAGCCCGCCAACGTCATGCTTGGGCCTCTGGGCGAGGTTTACGTCCTGGACTGGGGGCTGGCGGTCGAGCTTGGCGACCCGCACATCGCGGCCCAGGGCGTACAGGCGATCGCCGGCACCCCGGGGTACATGGCCCCGGAGATGGCCGCGTTGGAGGACGGCGGGATCGACCGGAGGACGGACGTCTACCTACTGGGAGCGGTGCTTCACGAGATTATAACCGGTCGTAAGCGGCATGCCGGAGATACGGCCGTTGAGCAACTGAGCCACGCGTATCATTCGGTGCCCGCGACCTACGAGAGATGGGTACCGGAAGAACTCGCACGGATCGCCAATACGGCCACCGCCCGTGCTGCCGAGGACCGCTACCAAACCGCAGAAGCGTTGAGTCTGGCCATTGAAGCGTTCCTTCGCCATCGCAGTTCACGGTCGCTGGCATCCGAGGCTGACGACCGACTTGCGCAACTCCAAGACCACGCCAGTCGACAGCGAGACGTTGAGCCTGCGGTGTGGTCGCAACTGGCTACTGAGGCACGGTTTGGCTACCAACAGGCGCTTCGCGAGTGGCCCGATAACCCCGATGCCGTCGCCGGTCTGCAGCAATTGCGCACGGAGTTGGTCGAGTACGAACTCCACCACGAGAATGTGAGGGCCGCCGCTGCCCTCATCGACGAGACCGAAGAGCCCGACCCCAAGCTCAAGGTGCGGCTGCGGGCTCTGGAGTCTACGCTCGCGGTACGAAGGAAAGATGCCGACGACTTCGCTCAGCTGCGGTTCGACGGTAACTTCAACCGCAACGCTTCGACTCGGCACACGCTGCTATTACTCAACGCGGTCGTGCTCGCGGGGGGAGCCGGGGTTCTCTTCACTCTCCGAGTTCTGGGTATCTACGTCGCCGGATTCCCTGCCGTCATCGGCCTCACGGTTCTGCTGTGCGTCGTTGCCGGGTTGAGCACGCGACGGGCTAGGTTGAGTCCTGACCCCGAGATCTCGGCCCGAATGTTGAACGGGGTCTTCATCACATGCCTCGCCGTCCTTGTTGAGTTCAACTTCGCGTGGTTCGCCGGCTTGGACCTCGTGCAGGCCGAGGCGATGGCGATGCTGGTGGGGGCGGCGGGGGCGGCCGTGCTCGCCAGCTCGGTCGATCGTCGGATCGGATGGAGCGGTCTGGTCCTGCTGCTCACGGGGATCGCGATCGTCGGAATTCCAGCCTACCGAGGTCTGTGGATCGTGCTGGGCGGTGGCGTTGCC
>JAESSZ010000526.1 GCA_016763875.1 Nannocystaceae bacterium | reverse complement strand
GAAGTCGACGGACGTGTCGAAGTCGACGGTCGTTACCCCCTCCGAAAAGGGGATCCACGGGCGCCTGACGTCGGTCGGCGGGCAAAAGGTCCTGCATGTCTGGGGCACGCCGCAGCAGATGGGCTATGCCCACGGCGCCTTGCTGCGGACAAACATCCTTGAGGTGCTCGAGGACTACGCGTTGCAGGTGCTCCCCGCCAGCGCGCTCAACACAGCGTCATTGGTGTACGGCACGGTTGCCGACATCTCGCCCGAGCTTCGCGAGGAAGCATTGGGGATCGTCGAGGGCATGAAGAGTGCGGGCGGAGCCACGGTGCCCAGTCTCGGCCGCGAACTTACCGCAACAGATCTCCTGCTCGTCAACGCGATGACGGACTTGCTCTCCATCGGATGCTCCTCGATTTCGGCGTGGCGCGGCGCAACCGACGGGGACCCGGAGCTCAAGGGCAAGCTCGCGGTCGTCCGTAATCTCGACTGGAGCGACGCTGCTGCGCTGCTCGACAACCAGATTGTGATCGCTTACGAACCCTCCGATCCCAAACGCCAGCGCGTGGTGTCGGTCGCCTTCGCGGGCTATATCGGATGTTTGTCGTGTATCAACGAGGCCGGAGTCACCGCGTTGTTCAACATGGGCTACGGCGATGGCGCGGCGGATCTCGGAACCATGATGAAGGGCTTTGCGCCCGCCAATCTCATGCTCCGCGGTGCGCTGGAGCTGCGCGACGTTGACGGCGATGGGTCGAGTACCGCCAACGACGTCGAAGCTGCAGTGCGCGGCAAGACGCATGCGGGGAGCTACATTCTGCATGTCCTCGAACCGCTGGCGCTCGCCGATGCGGGCTCTCGTGCACCAGCGCGCATCCTAGAGGTAGAAGCCTCTGGGGTGCATACGCGAGTACCTTCAAAAACGAAGCCTCTGGGCGAAACGATGCTGGCAGCGACCAACCATCTGCGCGGCAAAGAAGGACCACAACGTTGCTCGCGGTACGAGAGGATCCAACGTACGGCCAAGCGGGCCGGCCACGAAGTCGACCGTGACGCGCTGTGGGATCTTGGTCGATCGGTTCGTCTTGATGCCGTCGTTCACACGATGCTCGTTGAGCCTGCGACGCGACGCCTGACGCTGTGGTTGCGGGAAGCCGGCCAGAAGCCGAAGTCGCGAGTTGCACCCGTTGTCCACGACTGGGACACGCTCTTCGATCGCGACGGTGTTCCTACCGGTACCTAGCTCGCGAGCACGCCAGGGAGGTACTGCATTGCCCCTGCGATGTTGCCCTCGGGGTCCTCAAAATGAACCAGCGTGCCGACCTGCTCGAGCAGGAATGGTTTCATCGTGATCTTGCCCCCGTGCTCTTGGACCGCTTTGCTGATCGCTTCGACGTCGTCGACGGCGATCGAGCACTCAAAAGCGCGTACGCCCGCTCCCGACAGAGGATGGCGGCGTTTCTGCAGCGCGCCCATGATACCGCCCTCTCCGGTATGGATCCGCCAGAACTCAGGCGGACCCCAGGGCTCGAACGTCCACCCAAAAACTGCTTCGTAGAACCGCTTCGCGCGGAGGCAATCATCGGCGTGAATGGCGAAATGGACGACGTTGTTTGGCACTGGCTGCACCATAGCCAGTGCATCGCCGCCAGGCTTGCGATATCACGCCATGCAATGCCGCGATTGCGACAAACCGCCGTGGCGCGGCGTTACAGCGGTCTAGGGGTGGGTCCAGCTCTCGATGTGATAGCGCTCGGAGGCAGCGTCGCGCCAGTGCACGGTGAGCCGTTGATGCGCCTGGGCGGGAGAAACGGGCACCAACTGGTCGCGGTCGGCCCACAGCTCGAATCTGTCGAGCGTCTCGATAGCGTCTCGCGCATCGAAGTCGACCGTGACACCGAATGTCTCCTTCAGCCATTGGGACGCCGCGACTTCGAGATCCGTATCGGTGGTGAGATCCGGTCTGTGGAGCAGCAGCGTGTAGCCAAGCACGGCCTCCTTTAACTCCTCCTGCCCAATCGATCCCAGTAGAAGCTCTAGGACGCCCGCGTTGTTGGCTACGATGCGGTAGTAGAGGTTGTGCGTCATTTGAGACGCACGCGTGTGTCGTGCCCTGCGATATCCAAAAAACGCGCGGATCGAAAGTCCGCACAACGCCACGATCCCTGCCCACGCGAGCTGTCCAAAGATAGCGGTGCCCGCTGCGATCTTCCACGCGATGCCGCCGAACGCCCCCGCACTTCCAGCGGCAACCTTGAATCGGTCGAAGAGAGACATAACCGCCTCTGCGTGCGGGAGAAGAGCCTCCACGTCGGCGACCGGGATATCTCGGAACAACTTGAGATTGAGCGTGGGCTCGCCTTTGAACTGAAACACAACGACGAGGCGCTGGAACACTTCCACGACGCGTTTCTTGCCGCGGATCGGCGACCGGATCGATCGCTTCCGCTGCTCTTGCTCGGCTTGGCCGCGCACGTAGAGCTCGAGTCGCTCGAGTCGATCCGGGTCGGTGCGGATCTGCATGCCATGACTCTTGGCCGCCTTGATGGTCGCCTCGATCTCCGCCTTATCCAGGTGCTCGTAGTTGGCCTTCTCGATCAGGTACCCCAACATCTGTTGGAGCTCAGCGAGCGCGGCGTCGTTGGGCGCTGGGCGAACCGCCTTGGTCTCGCGCGCCGGGTTGACGGCGTCGTATCGCCGCCCGATGAACCGCTGAAACGCCGTTGTTTCCTGCACGATCACACGGTCCATTTCGCGGCACAGCGCCTCCATGTGGTCGGTGACCTGGGGAAAACGGTCCGACTGCTCCAGGATCGCCTCGACTAGGTCTTCGCTGCGAACGGGAATGAAGCGGTCGTTGGGTAGGTGCAAGCCGGCCCGTGAAGCGAGGATCCTCTGGGAGCCGTCTGGGCCGTCAACCGGCTCGGGTTTGGCTTGTGCATCCACCGAGCCCGAGTATGCCGCAGATCGATCTGCTACAAGCGGCCGGTGGCGGAGACGCTCGTTGCCCGGTTGTGTCATGAGTCGGACCCCACCAATGGGTCCCGCTTCATCGCGACCGCAGCCCCGGTCGAAGGCGAGTCGGACGCTCGTGCGGTTGTTGCGGCGCTGCGAGCCGAGATGCCCGATGCGACTCACCACTGTGCCGCGTGGCGCATTGCCACCCCCGCTATTGAGCGCGCTGCCGACGATGGTGAGCCCAGCGGTTCAGCCGGACGACCGATCCTCGCCCAACTGACGGGGCGGGGGCTGGTGGATGTGGTCGTGGTCGTGACGCGCTACTTTGGGGGTACCAAGCTTGGTGTCGGCGGGCTGGTTCGGGCCTACGGGGGCGCGGCGGGGGCGGTCCTCGACTTAGCAGTGCTCAAGCCGCGGGTCGCAATGATCACGGTCGAGATCGAACACACCTACCCCGATGGGCCCGGAGTCGAACACGCGTTGGCTACCTTGGGCGTCGAGCCCGGCGACGTCTTGTTCGGGCAGTCGGTGGTGAGAACAACAAAGATCGCCATCGCTCAGCGCGATGGGGTTGAGCAAGCTCTGCGCGACGCAACGTCGGGGCGCGTCACCGTGCGCGACGCTCCCTCGAAGTAAGTTCACCCCGCGGGTCGAAGCTGGGTGACTGGTCGTGGCGTCGGCCGTACGATCAAAACGCGGCCAAGAAAATCCAGCACGGCTCGAATACGGGCCGTGTTCACGAGGTCACGATGGACGGCCTGCCAAACCACACGAGGTTCGGGGCTGCCCGACAGTGGGGTCCGCACAAGCCGTCCGTCTTGCTCGGCGACAAGAACGGGAAGCATAGCGATTCCGAGTCCTCCTGCGGCGGCCGAGACCACGGACGACACGCTATCCGACCGCATGGCGACCTCCCCTTGGCCGAGGTGCTGGGTGACCCAGGCGTTCTCGCGCCTGAAGTTCGCCGTGTCGGAAAACAGAATGAAGCGATGGTTGGCGAGGTCGCTTGGTGAGGGCATCCCGAACTTGTCGACGTAGTCCAGCGACGCATAGAGTCCAAGCTCGATCGAAAGCAGTTTCCTGACGACAAGATGCTCCTGACGCGGGCGGGCCAAACGGAGCGCGATGTCTGCTTCGCCTCGCGCCAGGTCGACCTCGCGATTGGTGCAGATCAGGTCCAGCGTGATCCCGGGGTAGCGCGTCCGAAACTTGCCGAGGTGGGGCGCGATGAAGCGCGTCGTCAGCATCTCGGTGGCGCTGAGTCGAACCGTGCCTTCGAGTTTTGAGTCTTCTCCGGAAAGATCGCGGGCAAGGGATATCGCTTCGCACTCGATGCGCTCGGCACGGGGCAGAAGGCGTCGACCCGCTGCGGTCAGGACGAAACCACCGGACGTGCGGTCGAAGAGTCGCGCGCCGAGTTCTTCCTCGAGCTGGCCGAGTCTTCGTCCAACCGTGGTCGCATCCATACGCAATGCGGCGCTCGCGCGGGCCAAGTTTCCCTCTCGCTTCACCGCAAGGAAGAACCGGACGTCGTCCCAGTTGAACATGCTGCATTTTCGCAGCGTTCTCCACATAATCAAGCTGCAAAAACACAGTTTATAACGGTGACCCGGCCCCGTGCCCCGTTGGCTCTCGGACTAATTGCCCCCTGAGGGCAGGATGCCCCGCGGTTTCGCGCTGCGCGATTGTGTTTCTGGACGGTACGGAACGTGCTTAGGCAACCGACCGTGGAACTCCTATCGCCGCCCATGGTCCGCGGTTCTGCCCTGCTCGGCCCGCTTTGCCACTATCACGAACTCCACGGTCGCGAAGGTCGGGCCGAGTTGATCGCGTCTCTCGATTGGCGTGCTCGTCAGGTGTTCAGCAAACGGATACGCACGACCGGTTTGTACGCGTATGCGCCATTCACGGCCCTGCTTCGCGCGATCGATCTTCGCTGCGGCAATGGGGATCTCAGCTACTGCGAGGTCCTCGGGCGAGACGCTGCGATGGCGGACATGAGGTCGGGATTCAGCGAACTGTCGCGCGTGTCCCCACCGGGCCGATTGCTTCGCAACTGCGGCCGCGTGTGGGAACGACACTACGAGCAGGGAACGATGCGGGCCGTGTCGTGGGGCCCAGAAGGAACAGTTGTTCGCATCGAGGGATTCGCCGGAATCGACCAAGCGCACTGTCGCCTCATGAAGGGGTGGCTGCGTGGGGCCCTTGAGGCGCTCGGTGTGCGCGTTGACGCCGACCCGACGGAGGCTTGCTGCGCCGCTCGCGGCGACGATCACTGCGAGTTCAGGTGCACCTGGACAGAGATCTCGCCCGCGAAGCGGTCCACCGTTGAGCTTGAATCCGTGCGCGAGACGATGGGTGCAGAGCCCCAAGACGCAGACGCCCAAGACGCTGACGCCCGAGACGCCTGATCGGTGGTGCCCCGGGGGCGGGATTGGAGCATGTGCGCTGGTGGACTGATAGGATAGGCGCGCGCATGCGGGTGGTGATTGCAGGGTTGGTGGGGCTTGGAGGCTGGCTGGGCGTCGCGGGGCAGGCGCTCGCTCACTCGGGCGGAGTCAGTGGCGGCGGCTGTGGATGTCACGGCAACGGAGACGTCGATATCGATGTTGACGTCAGCCCGATGATGTTCAGCCCGGGCCAAGAGGTCACCGTGACGATGACCGTAAGTCAGGCGGGTGGTTCGGTCGCGGGCGTCTTCGTCGACGACGACGACGTTGGCGCTTACGAAGCGATTGCTGGGCAAGGGCTCGCGGTCGTG
>JAESSZ010000525.1 GCA_016763875.1 Nannocystaceae bacterium | reverse complement strand
GGGACGCCTCGCTCGTTCCGGCAGCCGTTGCCCGGGCCGCGTCCCGGGTCCGCAGGCGAAAATTCCCATTCGGCTCGCCTGTACACCGGGTGCCCGGGTCACGCTGCGTCTTCCCACCGGGGTCTTGCCCCGACGCCCTGAGCGCGCGAACCTTGGGGGTGATCGTGTTCGAAGTTCACCTGAACGCAGGGACCGCGTCGACATGTGACCGCAGACGTTTTGCTCGGATCCACAACCATTAGAAACTGCATGTTGAATACACAGACTCATACGCAGACGACGACGCTCACCTCACCCAAAGGACTCGCAGTCACCGTGCTGCTATCTGTCTTGGCTCCCGGGTGTGGCTCCACCGCCGGGAGCGGTTCCGGAGGAACGAGTGGAGGCGACACCGAGCACGCAGACAACTCTGGAGGCACCCCTTCAACCGGCCCCGACGGTGGGACCTCCGGAGCAATGGCGATCTCTGGCGACGCGGGAACCTCGGGAACCTCGGGAAGCGCTGGGAGCACCGATGCGTCTGATGGGGGAACGGGCGACACCGGGGATCCCGAGACCAACGAAGGCGTTTGGTACCGAACGTGCGACATCGAGGACCCGTTTGGGCAACCGCAGTTCTCAAGTGACATCGTCGTTCCAAAGGACGGTCCCTCGCAGGATGTCTTTGACTTCGCGCAACTCCAGGCCGCGGTACAGGACTCCGCGATTCAAGTGATCCACGTGCGGGGCGACGCGTTTTCCTCCAGCCAGCGCCTCGAGATCACCGAAGCCGACAGCACCGCTTCGACACGCTACATCGTGGGCGAAGATGGCGGTTTTTCGCCAAGCCTGCATTTCGATGGTGCCAGCAACTGGACGGTGACCAACCTCGCGTTCAAGGCTGACGCGAGTCCGTCGATTCCACCGTCAAACAGCCAACCGTCGAGCCGAAGCTCGATTTCCGTCCTGGACGGTGAGAACCTCATGTTCGACCAGCTGAGCCGAACGTGGGGAGGCGGGGGGGAGACCTTCCTCGTCATCGGAAACCGGAGGTCCGAGTCGGTCACAAACCTGACGCTTCAACGCAGCCGGCTCGAATGGTCCGGTGGGGTCTCCGAGTTCATGGGGGTCATCTACCGGAGCTGGCTCTCGGACATGGACGAGTCCGACTTCTTTGGCAACGGCGGAAACACGGGCTGGAACGCCGACAGTGAAGACATCTTCATCCAAGACAACGTCATGTTGGGGATGGGTGATGGTGTGCAGATTCAATCCGAGCCGTTCACGAGCGCCAACGTCAACAGGCACTACGAGCGCAACGACCATCGCAACTTCACCGTTCGAGGGAACCTCTTCACATCGGGGCCGGACAGAACAGCTGAGAACGCGATCGACTTCAAGGCATCGAGCCAAACTCCCGAGCTGCCCGCGAGGATCTACAGCAACGTCTTCTACGGCTACGCTCCGGTCAGCGGGGGCGGGACCTCTGCATCCGGGTCGGCGGTCATCGTTCACTTGAGAAACCAGCACGTCGACATCTACGAAAACTTGTTCCTCGACAGCTCCGTCGGACTGTCTCTCAAGGCGTTCGACGGCCAGCACTCCGCTCACGACAACGTGTTCGTCGACGTCGACACCGTACTCAACATGGACGCGTACGGCGATGGACAAGACGCGGTCCAACTCATGACGTCGATTCCCTCGGCCACGCTCGAAAGGAATGTGATCGTCGGCGACACGACCAGGATCGCTGACGTCGGCATCGGCACTAGCAATCGAATCGACGGCGTCCTGACCTTCAACGAGAACTTCGTGGAGTCCGTCGCAGAATTCGGATTCCCCGACTCCGGCACCTCAGTGATCGACGGAAGCGCCACCGCTCCGTTTTCGGGTCAAGGCAACATCTTCTCCGGAAGCGTGCCGTCCGATGCTCCGGGCTCTGTTTCGGAAGACTGGCTGGGTACGGCCGTCACGTTGACGACCCGTGTGGGCCCGTGTCCCGATGGCGCAACCTACGACTTCCAGATTCCGAGTCTTGCGGCGCTGCCCCCTGGCCTCGAAGACTTCTTCTGGGCGCTCTAACGGAGTCATTGGGGCACCCCTCTCCGATAGGACGGTTGCTACCCGCCCGGCTGCCAGATGACGCGGGCGGTTGTGGTCAGCTCGCCTGCGGGCTGGCGAATCGCGATCTGAGCTCTGCCGGATTTGCCGCGGGCTTTGAGGGTAAGGCGTCGCGTACCGTCGGCGTCCGTGGGTTCGTCGATGCGCCTCACGGTCATGCCCGCGTCCCGTAGGGCGCGCGTGTAAAACGACTCGACAACCGACATCGGAGCGGGCACGCGGCTCGCTCGTGTGATGATCCAACGTCCCTGTTTGTCGTCGAAGCGTTGGGAGCTGCGGAGCTTGGTCATGCCCGGCATGCGCGGGAATGGGTACTCGGGCGCGGCCTTGTCAGGCGGCGAGTGCTGCACTGCCTTCGACGGCTTGTCGGCCTTGGTGTGTCGGACCGGCTTGGACGCAACGCCAGCTTCGACGTCGCCCGTTTGCTCTGCACGTCGTGGGACGGGGGTCGCGGGCAGGTCATCCGCGGGGGCCGGACCGGACTGGGTGGCGACTGCGGGTTCATCCATCGCCGCGGAGGCGACCGCCGCATCAGCGACTGGGGCCACAGATGATGCGACCAGCGCTGGGGTTCCGAACCGGATCGCGGCGACGGCGGCCGCGGCTCCGATGCCGGCCCAGATCAGCCGCGTGCGCCAAAGGTCAGCCACGGGCGATCGATAACACGCTCACCCCTTGCTGAGCACGTAGAAGAAGTTGTCTTCTAGCAGATCGACTTCGCGCTCCAGATGAAACCCCGCCGCCTCAAACTCGGCGAGAAACTGCGCGGCGGTCGCCCGTATGTGCCCGTATCGCCATGTGCCCTCCAAACCGCGGCGATAGTCGATGATCACCAACCGCCCGCCGTTCTTCAGCGCTTGGTGCACCGACGCCAAGTACGGCACAGGTTGTTCGATGTGGTGAAAGGCATCGCACATGAACACGAGATCCACGCTGTTGGTGGGCAGCCCGACCGACTGACTGGTGGCCTTGATCGGCGTGACATGCTCATGCCCTGCCTTGGTCGCCCGCTGCTGGATGTGGTCTAGGAAGTAGGCCTTCACATCCACGGCGAACACGTGGCCGGCGGGACCAACCGCTTTGGCGAATGGCATCGTGTACAGCCCGGTCCCCGCGCCGACGTCCGCGACGGTCGTGCCTTTCTCAATCGCCAGGGCGCCGAGGATCTCGACCTGCCGATCTCGGACTTCTCGGCCCTCCTTCTCGAAGCGGGCGGTCCACTGGCTTGGGTCGGTATCCTTGTCGTATTTGTCGTTGATCGTGTCGAGGATGGCGCGCTGCTCAGCGGGCATCGGGGTCGCGTCCTCGCTCGTCGGAGGTACGTCCGTGGGCGGTACGTCTCTGGCAGCCGACTCGGGTACGGGCGCCGAGGTTGGTGTCCCGTGGGATGAAGTACACGCGGGCGTGGCAATCACCGCAGCGATGAAGAACCGTGTGATGGCGAGCATCGCCCGCAGACTATCCTCAGCCGCTAGCCGGCGCCATTGATCGGGGCGCCAGGGATCGGGTTACTCGTTTGCTCAGGCTGCTCAAGGACCTCGCCGACCAGGCGCGCAGCCGATGCTTGAGCGAGCCCGAAGATCATCGGGCCGACGATCGGGATCATCATGAGCAGGGAGACGGGCAGCCCGAATCCAACGAGTGTACTGCGATGTTTGTCGACGAAGTGTCGCTGCTCGTCGAAGCGCATGCCGAGCTTGTCGAAGTACGGGTCGAGCATCTCCCACGCTATTGACCGCGATGTCAGGTAGGCCTGCACCAACGGACCACCCACCGAGCCTACGACGGGAACTAGCGAAAACACGAAGGCGAGGACCGACAGACCGAAGAACAGAGCAAGGCGGTGCAGTGCGTCGGCGACTCCCTCTGAAAGAGGCAGGCCCGGTCGCGCCAGCAACTCAGCGGCGCGTGCCGGATTGATGGTCGCCAGCGTGGAGTAAAATACGCGCTCCGCCAGCAGTGGAAACAGCAAGTTCACGCCGGTCAGCGCGACGAGCGGCGATACCAGCAGCACGAGCACTATGCCCGCTACTCGCAACGCCCAGTACAAGGCGATGAGCCACCAACTGGCATCGCCATCCACGGTGGTCAGCGACAAAACCCCCCACACGCCCACGACGGTCAGGCACGTGATCACCACGATGAGCACGGCGACCATCTGGAGGTAGGCCTGCCGGACGGCTTTGTCGCGGAGCGCGGAGCCGAAACCCTTGAACGCAGCCGAGAACCCCTGAGAAAAACCGGTCCACATTGCTTTGATCGTCATTGTCGGTGAGTCCTCAACTCCGTGACCGCGGCGAGCCACTGTTCGGGAGTATTGCAACTGCGCACGACCAGGGGCTCGGGCAAACTAGCGACCGCGAGCCGCCGCGCGTTGAGGCCCTCGTACAGACGTCGGGCTGCACGCTGCCCCGAGAGCAGTAGGGCGTCCGCGGTCTGCGAGGCGACAGCCACCCGTACCGCGCCGCACGTCGGGTGCAGGAATCGGGAACCGTCGTCGGAGGGGCCACTTTCTGGCACGACCGCGGCGTGCTGTCGGTCGCGATTGAGTTCGCGCAGCATGTGGCCGATGTGGCGCGCACTGAGAAAGATGCTGTCGCACGCGCCGATGTACGCCAGTTCGATCTGCCGACTCGCGAGGACCGCGAGGCCCGTGGCAATTCCCGACAACGGTCCTTGCGAGGTGCGGTCCGTTGGGTCGTCGATGCGCTCAACCGATGGGCCGAGTTCCGGCAAGTCCTGGCCAGGGGTTGCGGCGACCAGGACAAGGGGACAGAGCTGAGCCGCGATATCGGTGACGTAGCGAAGTGCAGGCACGCCATCGATCTCAAGCCAGGACTTCGACCGGCCCATTCGCGCGGATCGTCCTCCGGCAAGAATCACTGCTGCGCAACTACTCATTGGCGCCACGTCAACCGACAATGCAGCCGTCGGGCCCTGAAAATCAAGCGCGTACTGCTTAGGCGCTCGGTCGCCGACGCCCTATTGGTCTCTGCAGATCCGCTGCTCGCCGCAGTACACGCTCGCGGACCGCCCACGAAGGAACGCGACGATCGTCAGCCCCCCGCGCGTCGCGAGTTGTACGGCGAGGGATGAGGGAGACGAGACCGCCGCCAAGATCGGAATGCGCGCCGCCAGGGCCTTCTGCACGATCTCGTACGATAGCCGCCCGGACACCATCATGGTCGCCCGCGACAACGGAAGCAGGTTCTCAGTCGCGGCCCAACCGATGGTCTTGTCCACGGCGTTGTAGCGACCGATGTCTTCGCGCGCGACCAAGAGGGTCCCGGTCTCGTCGAACAACGCGGCGGCATGCAGTCCGCCCGTGCGGTCAAAGACCTTCTGCTGTTCGCGGAGTTTGTCGGGCAGCAGGTACAGCGCCTCCGGCGACAGAGTCAGGTCGTCCGGCGGCAGTGGCGGCGCGTGGGACAGCGCCGCATCAAGCGTCGCTTTGCCACAGATCCCGCAACTGCTGCTCGCGTACATGTTGCGGCGTAGGCGAGCGAAGTCGACCTCGACGTCGCTTCGAAGCGTGACTTGCACGACGTTGTCTTCGGCGTCGGGGTCAGTGACGGTAGTGCAATGGCGTACCGCGGTGATCTGCTCGGGGCTGCTCACCACACGTTCGGTAAGCATGAATCCGCGCGCGAGTTCGAGATCGTGCCCTGGCGATCGCATCACGACCGCAATCGGAATACCGCCGACCCTGAGCTCTAGTGGCTCCTCGCGAACGAGAGTGTCGACCGAGCTCTCCGCATCCGTGTCGGTCCACCGGATGCGCGGCACATCGGTGTGCGCGTGGTCGTCCATCGAGGCCGCACCGTAACACCCGCGGACCGTCGCATCACACGGGGCGTCGGGCCGTGGATCGAGTAACTCGTGTACATTGCCGCTGTGAGATCTAGGACGTACTCGAGTCCGAAGGCGGCGCTTGTTCTTGCGGCGCTGGCCGCCGGGATCGGCACGCTGGGGTGCCAGGCTGGGAAGGAAGATCCGGGCGAGCTGCTCGTGAGCAAGTTGATCGGACCGGAGGGGGGCTCGATCTCTGGCGGCGGTTTATCGTTGACGTTTCCGCCATTCGCGCTGGGGACCGAGACCGAGATCGAGATTCGTTCGTCAAAAGTCAATCTGTCGGCAGCCGATTTCAAGATGCAAGACACCGCGCGTGCGCTGCTTCCGGCGGGCCTCAGTTTGCGGCTCCCGGTGGCGTTGAACTTCAGCGGCGCCAAGGCTGTCCTGTTTCAGCAGGATGAACTCACCGTCGCTGCGCTTGGCGCAACCGGCTATCTCAATGAGCTCAGCGTCGTTGCGGCTGCGAGTGCTGGAACTCCAAGGATCACCACGGCGATGCCTGTCTTGGGGGCGAGCCCTCAGGCCGCTGGCGCCGCGCTTCGTGACCAGGTGCACTTCCAGATGCAGGTCCAAGATACGCCGGAGATGGATCTGTCTCTGACGATCTACGACACCGCCCAAGCCTACGACCGGTCCCTCAACGGCACTGGATCCGGTGAGTGCGGGTTCAGGCTTGAACCGACGCTAACCGGCGGCTCGCTCGCGGGTGGTTGCAACGAAGGGTTTGTGACCGCCACGATACGTACCTCGTCGCAGGCGGTCGATTTCGACATCACGCCGTTTCTGTCTGGGAACATGACCACGCCGGTGACGGTGGGGGTCGTCGCTGGTGGTCCCGCGATCGCCTACCAACTTGGGTTCTTCGCGTTCGACACCTCGCCCTGCTACGACGAGACGTGCTCTGGAAACGGCGTATGCGTCGCCAACGGCTCCGAAGCCACGTGCGAATGCGTCGAGGGTCATGCGGCCCAAGGCCTGACCTGCGTGTGTGTTCCACAGTGCGAGGGTCGTGAGTGCGGCAACGACAGCTGCG
>JAESSZ010000524.1 GCA_016763875.1 Nannocystaceae bacterium | reverse complement strand
CTGTCCATCCGATGCTCGCGGGGATCATGCGGAGGTCGTGCTGCTTTTCCATGACGGCGACGTCGATGGGCACGGCGGCTATCTTCGCGTACGCGTCCTGGATCGATGGCGCCGGGTCGCGTTGTCCTTGGATCGCTTCACGGACCGGGTCGAGTGCGGCGTACAACGCGGTGCAGTGCCGCTGCAGCTCCGTGTCAATTCGGGATAGCGGCATCACGAAGATTCCCGCGTTCCAGCTGTACACCCCAGACTCGACGAACTTGCGGGCGGTCGCTGCGTTCGGCTTTTCGACAAAACGCTTGGCGGGAAACACAGCGATTCCCTGATCTCCCGTCACGCTCGGTGCGGCGGTGCTCCCCCGCTCGATGTACCCGAACGCGGTCGATGCATCGCTGGGCTGGATGCCGAGGGCAACGATCGTGCTGTGTACCTCGGCGTGAAGACACGCGGTCCGAAGCAGGTCGCGCATGTGCTGCGGGTCGCGGACATGGTGGTCGGCGGGGACCACCATGAGCGTCGCATCGTCCGCGTCGGAGCCCAGCGCGTGCTGGATGAACGCGAGCGACAGTGCGATGCAGGGGGCGGTGTTGCGGCGCATGGGCTCCACCACGAAGTTCGCGGCGGGAACCTCGGGGAGAGCATCGCGAGTCCCCGCCAGTTGCTCGTGTCCAACGACGACCCAGATGTCCTGGGCTTGGACCAGCCCGCCCAGACGCTCCGCAGTCTGGGCGAGCAGGCTCCTCGCAGGTGTCCCGAGCAGCGGGTCCAACAGTTGCTTGGGGCGCTGGTCGGTGGACGCCGGCCACAGTCGGGTGCCTCCCCCGCCAGCCATGATGAGCGCGATGCGACGCGGCACGTCTTACACGATACGCGCGGCAGCACGGCGTGACCACGTGGGCCCTGGCGGCGTACGCTGTCAGCGGGGACGGCGGCGACGGCTGCGGCACTTGGGCTCGTCAGGGCCGCAACGGAAACGAACGTGAATGTGGCCGTCGTGGCCCTCGCTGTGGCGAACGACAGGGTCGCCCTTGGCGTTCCACGCCGGCCATTGCAGGATCTGCCGGATCTCTTCGCGGCTCTCGCCCATCTGGCGCGCGGCTTCGTACAGCCGGCGATGCAGTCCAACCTCGAGAAAAATACGGCCGACCTCGCCCGAGTCCGCGAGAGCCCGGACAAGTCCCCAGGTTGCACGCCAATCGACTTCATCCTCGTTGGGCTCGCCAGTGTCCGGCGGTGTGCCGGGCAGCCGCGGCAGCCGAATATCGACGTCGCGTCCGCTTTGATGCGACAGGTGGGGATGGAATCGTCCGCCGCGTCGCCGACTGATAGCGCCGATCACAACCTCGCCTTCAAAACCGGTGTCGTGCCGAAACGTCGCAAACGCCGCGTGTAGCAGGGCCAACGTGTTGGTGCTGCCGTACAGACCATGGTCGGGGACTCGCTTGCTGTACAGCTCGCTGTCGGGAAGCATGACGCCATCGACGAGTCGACCGCGGTCGGGGTGGCCCTTGCTGGTCGCGCCCGGTGGTGCCTCGAACGCCAGTGCTGCCAGCGGGCTGGAATCGGGATGGATCGTCTGCGGAGCGCCCGGGTCGACCCACAGGGTCAGTGAGCGTCCCGGCCACAGCGAGCGTCGCTGCCAGTTCCAGGCGCGCAGGTCGGGTTGCTCGACGCGGAATTCGGCTGCGATGTCGCTCCACTCGTCGTGCTCGCCCACGACGTATCGAACTTCCAGGCGCGGTGGCGGCAGACGTTTGGCACGGACGCGGATCCGCCAATATCCCTTGGGGTAGATCCTATTGGCCGCCAAGTGGTTCCACTCGATGACATCCTCGGGCGTCACGCCATAGCGTGCGGCGATCTGGGTGATGCGCTCGCGCGCTCGCACGCGGTGACGGATCCATGTTGCGTGCTGCGGGACGATGGTCTGTGGGGCGAGCGCGAGCACCTCGTCGAGGGTCTCGACCACGGGGACGCCGCTGGTGTCGATCGCCAACGCGGCGTAGGGGTGCTCCGCATCGCGAGCGGCGTGCAGTTGCTCTGCTTCCTGCAGCAGCGGCGCCAGGCCGAGCATGAACAACAGCGCTGCGCTCGAGGACGGCATGCTCGCTCTACGATCCCATCTGTTGGGCGCAAGTGCACCAAAGAACCGCGGGTAAAAAACCGCTGCGCGCAGCTGCGACTACAGTGTGCGACAGTGACATGCCTCTGCGGTCCACTTTCGCGCATGATTTGCACCGGTCCGCGTGTTTCTTACCCGGCTGCTACCGTAGCCGGGCGTGAAGGAAGCCGACGCGGTCGCGACCCCGGATCTCGGACCCTCGGGCCAACAAGGCATGCGGGTTGCCGCGCATGAGCAGGCGGCGCATCAAAAGCGTAACTGGGTGCGGCTGACCTACCACTGCAACGATCGCTGTATTTTTTGTCTCGACTCCGACACGCACGACGGCACCGACCGTGACCGAGACGCGGTCACGCGCCAGATTATCGAGGGACGACGCGCAGGTGCACAGCGGCTCATCCTTAGTGGTGGCGAGCCGACGATCCACCCCGACTTCATCGGGTTTGTACGGTTGGGGCGCCGGGCGGGCTACGAGCGCATCCAAACGGTGACCAACGGCCGAATGTTTGCATACGGCGACTTTCTCCGGCGAAGTCTCGATGCCGGTCTCGGCGAGATTACCTTCTCGATTCACGGCCCCAACGCCAAGATTCACGATGCGCTCGTTGGCGTCAAGGGAGCCTGGGACGAGGAGATTCGCGGTCTCAACAATGCGCTGGCGGACGGCCGGCCGATCGTAAACATCGACGTCTGCGTCAACCGAGCCAACGTCCAGCACCTGCCACAGATGCTAGAGACCTACTACGCAATGGGGGTGCGAGAGTTCGATCTGTTGCAGATCATCCCATTTGGTCGGGCGTTCACGGAGGGCCGAGACACGCTCTTTTACGATCTCGAGGAAGCCCGCGAGCCGCTGGAGCGCGCACTGCAGTGGTCGAAACGCCCCGATGTCCACCTGTGGATGAACCGCTTTCCGGTCGAACACCTGGAGGGCTACGAGTCGCTCATTCAGGACCCCTACAAGTTGCAGGACGAGGTCCGTGGTCGGAAGGAGGAGTATCGTGCACTCATCGATCACGGCATTGCGCTGGACTGCCGTGCACCCGAGCGCTGTCGGTACTGCTACATGTCGCGTTTGTGCGATCACTTGGACGAGACCCGCGCGCAACTGGATGTCGACAGGTTTGACGTCGTGCGGCTCGACGCGACTTGGGAAGCGAAGCAACCGCCGG
>JAESSZ010000523.1 GCA_016763875.1 Nannocystaceae bacterium | reverse complement strand
CGCGGGCCAAGTGAGCGCCCCTTGGGCAGCGTCGACCGAGAGCGAGGCTGTCGATGCCTCATCGCGCGGAGGAATCGTACCGTGCTCACCGTAGTCGAACACCACCTCGAACATGAAGTCGTCCGCGACATCCATGGTGCGATTTCCGTATGAGATCCGTTTGAGGTACCGCTGGGCCTGAACCGAGGCTCGACTCGACTCCCACGGCACCTGCGTGGTCACGCTGTCCAGGTCCTCGGGTTTGTACGAGTAGATTGTGACGTTGCCACGATCGTCGCGGACCTCGTCGAGCAGCCAACGGAAGACACGACTCGGCTGTGCAGGGTCGGCGACCCGGCTGTTGCGTTCATCGGTACGGCCGAAGAACGAGGTGATATTGTTGCGATCGGTCACCCGCCAGTGCGTGACGCGGTCGCTGTCGCGCACCCAGCGTTCGATTCTCGCGAAACCACCTTCGACTCGAGGCCGATAGCGGTAGACCCGGTAGGCCGCGCCCTCATCGACATCGGACCGCTGCACCGCCGCCCATTGCTGAGCCTCGTCCAGCGCGGGAACCAGATCCTCGGCGCCGGCCAGCACAAACGTGTCCGCGAGTTGACCGTCGGGTTGGCCATCGAGATAACGCGGCACGCCACGGTCCGTCTTCCGAGAGATCGACGGTGGCGAAAGCTGCCACCCCAAGCCGAAGACCCCGTTGCCCGCCCCCGAGTCGTAACGCAGACCCAAACCGAGGTCGGCGCCACCTCGCCCGGGGGAGCTCGCGATCGGGATGCTCATGCCACCGGTCCCTGTCGGCGCCGCTACGCTGAACGCCTCACCCAAACCGCGGATCGCTCCGCCGCCTTTGGGCAAGTTGAGCGTGGGAACCAGGGCAGGTCGCGCTTCGTTCGTGTCGCCATCCTGGCCGTTGCGGCCGTTGCCTACGTGCCTGGTCGCGGTCGTCTCCGCATCCTGGTTTTGCTCTCCAAACGGTACGGGCATCGGTTCTCCTTAGACCAGGACGTACTCCACGACGATCCACATGTCGTCGATCGTCGCGTCGATGAGGCTGTCTTCGGGCAACGAAACAATCCAATCACCCAAAGCGGGCGGCGCATTGCCAAGATCATCCGCCGCAACCCCGCTCCCGACTCCGACAAGAAGGCCCTCCAGACCCGCTGGCGCCGCGCCAAGCGGGAAGCTCTCGTCGGTCACCCCTGGCCGCGTGATCGTGAGCGCCATTCCCGGCGGCAGATCTGTGCCCGCCGCCAAAACCCAGACCCGCCGAACCCGGTGCTGCGCGCCTACTCGGAGCGAGCGAGAAAAGTGCCCAGCGTGAAGTTCGAACTGCAGTGCCGGAGCCTCGCCAGCCGCTGCGGACGTCAAGAGGTCGAACGCCTCGGGAAAGTGAGTCGCGGCGCTGAACACCCGCACGAATCCGCTGGAGCCCTGCGCGAGCCCCCTAGCCTCCAACCGACTTTCCAAGCCGCCGATGTCTTCCGCCGCAACACCCCCGACAACCTGATTGGCCAACGCTTCACCACCCTCACGCGCCGTATAGCGGATCTCGACGATAACATCTTCGATCGTTTGGTAGTCGAACTGCCGCAGCTCTCGTGGCATCTCGAGACGCCAATGGCTGATCGCGCCTTTACCTTCGAACGGCAGGTAACGCGCATCGCCAAGGTTCAGCTCGAACACGCCACCGTCGGACTGCGACGAGCTGGTGGCAATGCTCTGACTGGCGCCCTGGCGGTCGGTCACAGGCTGGTTTGGATCCGCGAAGTTCTCCGCCGTCGTCCGGACGTGACTGGTCGTCAGTGTCAGTCGCGCATTGACGTTGAGATACGGACCGGTGACCGCCGGAATGGTCAGGCTGACCATCTTGATCCGCCGCATGTAGTGCCCGGGGTGATCGAGGTCGAAGATCTCCTCCGGGATATCGAATTCGCACGCGCCCTGCTGTCGCAGCATCTGCAGGGCCATCGGGTCTAAACTGGCCAGCGACACCTGTTTGGTCAACTCGTACTCACGGCGGTTGCTGCCAAGATACGCGGTCTCCATACGCCTCAGGTCATGCAGCAGCCGATCGCCCGCCAGCAGGCCTTTGCGCCGGTTGTCCCAGTAGCCGAACTCGATGAAGGTCGAATCGGGCGACCCCAGTTCGTGTTGGTAACAACGCTGCGCCTGCTTAGCGATATCGTAGGCCAGCTGATACGCCTGAAAGTAAGTTCGAGAGAGTTCGGCTGACATCCAGCGGTACAGGTCGCTATTGGTGTAGCGACTCTCCAGGAACTCGCCGACCGTCTTTGAGCTATCGATCTGTGCATCGTGGTCCGAAAGCTCGCGCTCCGCGACGTGGATCCGGTGCCCGGCTGCCACCTCCTCCGCACTGAGCCTGGCTTTTTCCTTGGTCGCCTGCGCCTTGTGGAACTGCCACTCGTCGCGGCGCCGTTCGTAGCTCGCTTCGATCCCCGCCATCGAGGCTGTCGTCTGCAGGACTCCGGACAACGCGCGCAGAAGGTTTGCGCCGCCCGTGATCGCTCGATTGGCAACCTGGCCACCGGTTGCAACCGTGGTTTCCGGCCCCATTCCGTTGATTCCTAGCTTGAACTCGGGGATCAGTGCCATTAGTCCAGCGAAGGCATCCAGTCCCCCGGCAGTACCAGTGAGCACTGCTGACGCCTTCATCTGCTTGAGCTGTGACTTCTCCTTGCCTGTCTTGAAGTCCAAGCCGTCGTAGTACTCAAAACGGTGCTGCGCCTGGGCCTTGGCCTTGGCCAGTACCGGCAACGCGGCCTTGGCCTCCGTGATCCGTCGTTTGCGGATCTCGCGGGTTGTCTTGTGCAACCGCACTTCCTGGCGCGCGCGGAGTTCCGCCAGTGCCTCGGAATCTCTGGATCGCAAGGCGTCGGCGAGTGCGCTCCCAAAACCGCGAACCTCAGCCGCCAACTCCTTGGCAAGTCCCAGCATCGTATTGAAGCGATAGTGTGGCAGCGGCGCATTGAGGTCGGCGAGCGCGCTGGAAAGATCGACCCCTGCCGCGGCAGCCTGGGCAAGTAGACCGGGATCGATCGCCGGCTGAAACAGAGGTAGCTGACGAAACACCCCCTCGATGTTGAGACAGTGCCGCAACTTGAACAGCCGGTCCGCAACAACGTCCCAGTAGCGCAACAATTTGTCGTTGGGCGGCACACAGAAGTACAATTGCGGTGTCGCGTCGTCATCCCCAGTGTTGGGGGCGATCGCTAGGCTAAAGACCTGCGGGAAGAGAGTCGGTGCGATCGAATCTCGCCTGGGCTCGTCACCCCCCTG